>PVBP01000009.1 GCA_002995625.1 Lysobacteraceae bacterium
CGCGGCTTTCCGACGCCGGACGGCTACATCGCGGCCATCGCGGCATCGAGGGGATTCACGGTGGCGACGCGAGACGTTCGGCCGTTCCAGGCGGCGGGGCTTCCCGTCATCAACCCCTGGGAGCATCGGATCCCGGGGTGACCGGTGGAGCGCCGGAGCCATGCGGCGCGACCTGTTGCTCCGCGTCGCGCTATCCGATGCGTTCCGCGGCCGGACTGTCTGCCCGGCGGACGACGTGGCCGATGACGCTACTGTTTCGACTGCCGACCGGATCATGCGACACGTCATCGACGGCCGCTTCACGATGCCTACCGAAGGGGCGTCGCTGGATGCCTCGCGCGTGACGCTTCCCGCCGCGCGAAGGCCGGCGGTTCGAGCATCGGAAGGCGCGGGCCTCGACCGCGTTCTCCGCGGCCGGTCCGCCATCACGCCAGGGTCCGGGCTCTCTCCAGCAGCGAATCGAAGATCGCCTCGAGCGCTGGGTGGGTGCCGCGCAGGCCGTCGACCACGGCAGCAGACCACTCGACGTACTCGCGCTTCCGTTCGGCGGACCACGTCGCCGGAGGCGAATCGAGAAGGTCCCGCAGGTTCGAGATCTTGTCGGCGAGCTTGACCAGCCTCGCGCGCGCCGAGCATTGGCCGGCGCGCTCGATCTGGAGCCGCTTCCGCGTGGACTTGTCCAGCGACTTGTCGTCCGTGACCTCGAGGACCACGCCGGCGACCTCCTCGCCGAATTCCCGGCGCAGCTCCTCGGGCGTGGTCTCCGTGTCCTCGAGCGTGTCGTGCAGCACGGCGGCGCAGAGGACGACCCCGTCCGTCACGCCGGCCTCGACCGCGAGCGCGTGGGCCAGCGCGATCGGGTGGTTGATGTACGGCGAGGCCTCCGCGTCCTTGCGGCGCTGGTCGCGGTGCTTGCGCGCCGCGAACGCCACCGCGCGGATCAGGGTCGGAAGGGCGGACTGATCGACCATGCGAGCCTCAAGCCGCCAGCGGCGACGCATGGAACGCCGACCCCGATCGAGGGCGCGTCACGAAACTCTGGCGACAGGGTCCGGGATCCACGCGCCGTCGCGCGGCCGGGGTCGGACCTCGTGGAAGCCTTGCCCTGACTCGAAGGCGCCGACGGGCACTCTCCCGCGAGCGCGATCGGTCGGTCTGCAGATCGACAGGCCGCTCATGGCCTGCATTCGCCTTCGAATAAGGTATCGCCTGCCATGGTCTTTACCACCGCATAGGCTTCCTCCCTCTCGCCCTTGCCCGCGGACTCATGCTCTCGGCAGTTGCAGCGCTCCAATATCTCGCAGACACGTCGGGCGGCAGTGTTGCCTTCGAATTCGGCGCGCAGCGCCTTCGGGGCCTCAGAAGCGCCCCCGTCGTCCCGCCAGAGCCGATAGTAGAAATACTTGGAACACTCCGTTAGCGCCTCCACGAGGAGCTCGTGTCGGTCTCCCTCGCTGAGGTCGGTCGGCAGCTTGCCCTCATAATAAGACTGAAGAATCCCGTCGGCGTCCCGTGGCCGAACATAAAACATCATCAGGGGGAGGACATCCGAACATGGAAAAAGATCATCCAGGGGAACGGTGAGAACCCAGATGTGGCGAGAGTCGAAGGTCTCCTTCTCGCCAATTTCAATGACCCAGGATGTGCAGACCCGCTTTTCAATGTAAAAGCCGCCAAAGAACAGGTCCTCCGGCGAGTTCTCTTCCTGAAAATAACCTTCGCTGGTCTGCAGGCGAAATTCCTTGAGACAACGGCCTCGCTCGTTGTGGCGAAGTTCCTCGATCAGCTCCGAGCATTCCGGATCTGAATACAGATGCAGATTGACGCGCATGTCCCACAAGTCCCCAGCCAAGGGGCCATAAGCGTGAAGCACGTCATTGGCGTTGCGAAAGTCAAATTCTTGCTCCTCATCGACATCAGCTTCAGCATAGTTGTTGTCAAGGCCGAGATCGTCCTCTTCGATCTTTTCCTTGATGAGGGCGATCGCATCGGGCTCAGTCACCGAGCCGTAGGCGAACTCGCCTCCGGCGGCGCTGTGGAGAGTAACCAAATAGAAGCCTGGCCGATTGTCGATCCATGGATCCGGCCTGCTGGCGCTTTGTCCAGCATCGGCGCGTTGCTCTTCTGAGTCTTCCTCATCATCGCCGTCGTATTCCGAGTCCGAGTCTTCCTCGTCATCGATATCTTCCGCGTCCCAGTCCTCGTCGTCATCGTTGCCGGCGTCTGCACCGGGGTCTTTGATCTCGATGGACACCGCTCTGGTCTCGCTGGCCGAGCCCGTAGCGACCGGCTTGAAGGCCTGCACCGCTACTCGGACCGTAGCACCGTCGAAAGCCGTGGCCCCCGCGTGGGCATACCCGGCCAGCAGGCAGACGCCAGAGGGCGCAAGGTCCATCTGAGAACCCGCGTCGGCGACCTGATCTTCATCACTGTCGAGGATGTCCGCCGAGAGGTGCACAACTGGCAGGTGCTGGTCGGTGAGGTTCTGGACGAGCAGCTTCACCTCGGCAGCGCACTCGGCATCGTCATCCGGCTCCGACTTCCAGATCGAGCCGCTTACGATTCGGAGCGCGTCGCCAACGATAGCCGGCTGGATACGGCTGATCGCGAAAGGCCGGGCTGGAATAGGGAAGCTGCCGAGCTCCGCTTCGGCGCGCGCGCACGCGAGCACCTCGATCACGACGCTCGCGGTGCCGGGGTCCGGTCCGAGCAGGTGGCGCTCGGCCCACCAGTTGGCTTCGAACGACGCGTCGTCACCCACATCGATTGGCTGCTCGTGCGTGTCCTCGGCCGTCGCGATGACCTGTCCGCCGGAACCCAGCAGATGCGCCCGCACGGCGAGGAGGTCCCAGGTGGTGAGGGTGCCGTTCTTCACCTTGTAGCGTGCCGTGACGGTCATGTCGCCGTCGCGATCCGGACCTTCGGCCGAAAGGCCCTTGAGGGCCACCGCGCACGGCGCAAGTCCGAGGGGGGAGGGGGCGAGGCTCGGGGCCGAGGTCGCGGTGGTCGAGGTCGCGGTCTGGGACGCAGACGCCACCTTCGTTCCGCACTCGGGACAGAACTTGGCCGTGGGCGCGAGTACCGTGCCGCAGGTGGCGCATTTTCCTTCCTGCCGCGCGCCACACTCCGGACAGAACTTCGAGCTGTCCGGTATCGAGGCCCCACACTGCATGCAGTCCATTCCGCTTCTCCGATGAGGCGAGGCGAGCGCGGTCCGCCCGCCGGTTCTTCAGCTGTTGATGTCGCGGCAGAACGTCGCGAGGGCTTCCACGAAGTCCGGCATCACCTTGTCGACGCCAGAGGAGTTGAAGAAATCCAAGCCGTTGATCCGGAGCATGTCGACCAACATTCCGGAGGCGAGCTTGACGTCCTTGACGTCCCGGATCGGGATGCTCCTCGGCTCGGCGCCGAGATCCTTCGCGTAGAGCGCGGACGCGGTGACCAGGAGCCCGTCCTTGGCGCTGCCGAACACGGTCGAGTCGATCAGCACCAGCGCATCGCGGGCCTCGACCCCGGGCGCGAACGAGGCGAGCGCGTTCTCGAGCTTGTACTTCACGATCTCCGGTCGCGCGAAGACCGATCGGGACCGCACCTTGTCCTTCACCGCCGCGAGGAACTTCTCGGTTGCCGCCTGGACCTTCTCCGGTGACGGGGGAGTCTGGCTCGGACCCGCGGACCCATGGGCGAGGGCGGCCGGCCCGGACGCGACGGGAGTTGGCGGCGGGACGGACGGAGGTGGAGAAGGGTCCCTGAGCTTGGCCGACTGGCGCGCGCTGTCCGAGTGGCGCTGCCCAGCGCCGTTGTAGGCGAACGCCATGGCGACGGGCGTGTAAACTCGCGCCCTCATCTTGGCTGTTGCGCCCGAAAGCACAGCCGCCTTGGTGTAGCCGCTGGCGGCAAACAGGTCCGTGCTGCCTGCGCGCAGCGCCGCGCCGGCCTCGTCCGTAATGAGTTCCCGGCCGGCTGCGTCCTCGATCGTGACGCGCAACTCGACCTTCGGCATCGTCATGGGCAGCACGTTCTGCATGAGCGACTGAAGCACGACTCTCGCGTCGCCGTCGCTGTCGGGCGGCGTCCGCCAGAGGCTCAGGCCGTGCGTCCTGACCGCCGCCCATTGCGCGCGCGGTTGAAGCTGGACGCTCTGATGCGGTGCGCTGGGAATGGAGGCCTCCCCGAGTTCACGCTCCTCGATCACGCCGGCAATGGCGTGGATCACTACCTGCACGCGGGGCGCGTCCGATCCGATCTGTCGGGCAGTCACGCCGTCGCACTCCAAATTGAGCACGGCATCGGAGCCAGCCTTGACCGGGCGCTCGACGAGATCATGGAGTTCCTTGATCGGGCAGCCGCCGGCGTCGAGCACCTGCATGCGGACCGAGACGAACTGCCAGTCGCGCGCCGTGTCGTTGCGAATGGCGCAGGCAACCTTGACACTGACGTAGTCGTCGTCTCCGGGCTTCACAAGCCAGACACGAGCAAAGCCGATTTTGCAGATCGGCAGGGCAGTGGCCAGGGGCGCGAATTCCAATGGGAGGGGTTGCGCGACCTTGTGGCCGCACTCGGGGCAGAACTTCGCGTTGGGCTCCAGGGTCTTCCCGCACTCGCTGCACTTCATGGATGGGCCTCGCGACGAATCAGGCTCGGACGGATTGGCTGGCGTGGCGGGGGTATACGCGACGGCGGTTGACGCCGCGCCGGTCCGCAGATGGCTGGCGAATCCGCCTCCCCCGGCCCCGACGCGACTTTACCGGGCGGCAGCGAGAGGAGTTCCCCGGCGAAGCACTTGTAAATCCGCGGACTGCCGCGCCGAACAGCAACCCCACGCCGGGTTGGTTGAGCGGTCAGGGATGCGCTGACGGTCGAGCGGCTGATAGCTTCCATCTGGTCAGTCACCGATCACTTCCACTCGGGGGCCACCGCGGGATCGGCGCCCCAACCGCGCGCCCTCACCGATCTTTGCGTCGACGGCGCATGCGGACTTGCGGCGCGCCGTCCGTTGTCGTCGACCGCGGCGGTCACGTTCGGGCTCGTCCGCTCGCGCCCACTCCATACATGGCGGGAATCGGCACAGCCAAGGATGGCCGAGTGCCGACCCCGGAAACCCTAGGCGCATGCAGCGACGGAATCCGTCGTCCCCCATCAACCACCACGCGAGGCTCCAAGCGCGTCGCCTGTCGGGCCCTGCTGCCGGCATGCCGCGAACCCGCACTCAGCCGCTCCTGCCGGCCACGGCCTCGGCCTCGGCCCGGATCCAGTCGCGAAGGCCTTCGGGCGCGAGCACGCGGACCTGCCGGCCGAGCCCGAGCAGATAGCCCCTGAGCGCGCCGGTCAGCCGCAGGCGCACGCTGACGACGGCGCGGTCGCCGTCGATCGCGATCCGCTGGCCCGGTCCGAGTGGCGTCTCGCGCCAGTGGTCCGCCATCGCGATGCCCGTCTCCAGCACGATCTCCGCCGCGTCCCCAACCAGGGTGTCGACCTCGCCGCTGGCGAGCCAGGCGTCGAGGTCGAAGCCGGGCGGCCAGTCGGCGCGCTCGTCGAGCACCTCGATCTCGCCGATGCGATGCAGGTTCAGGATGAACGGATCCCGCGAGGTTCGCACGACCAGCTGGATCTTCGGCGGGCGCACGACGAGGCCGAGCACGCTGTACACGCGCGTCGACGGCCGCGCCGCGCCGGGCTTGCGGTACGTGGCGCGGATGCGTCGTTCCGAGGCGAGGGCCTCGTAGGCGGACTCGAGCACCCCGTCGGCGATGCGCGGTGGCAGCAGCGGATGGCCGCTCGGGACCAGCCTGGCCTTGTCGGTCCACGGGCGGACGCCTGGATTGGCGAGCTCCTGCAGCCGCAGCACCTTGTCGGCCTGCTGCTCCTGCTGCCGGAGCGAGGCCACGGCCGAGGGCGGCAGCAGCTGCGCGAGGTGGCGCAGCGCCATCTTCAGCGTAGACGCGCCCTGGGGCGAGAGGGCGCCGGCGCCAAGCCCCGCGCCGCGCAGGGCCCAACGCGTCGGCTCGTCCGCCGGGCCCGGATTGTGCAGGCCGATGACGCCGCTGCGGCCCATCTCGTCGAGGTCCCGCTCGACGGTTCGGCGCGTGCAGGCGCGAACGGTGCCGTCGCGCTTCAGCCGCGAATGGAGCTGCGCGACCGTGAGGCCTGCCGGGTGGCCCTGCATCAGGTCGATCAGGTGCAGCCAGCGCAGGGTCTTCTCGGCGGACATGGATCTGGCCGCGAGCCCTGAATCAGCCCGGCCGGGCCTGACTGGCGGCGGTCGCCAGGTGCCGCAGGTTGACCTCGATCTTGATGAAGATCGACAGGAAGACGATCAGCAGGAAGAGGCCAAAGCAGACGCCGGCCGCGCTGAGGAAGAAGAGCGAGTTCGCCTTCCGCTCCGCGGACTCGATCCGCGCCTGCGAGATGCGCCTTCGCTCCGCCTCGACCTGATCGCTGAACTCGCGCGTGTAGGCGTCAAGCAACTCGTTGACGACGGCGACGGGCGACGTGCCCGCGACCCGCTCCTGGACGCGGCGATCATTGAGCAGGCCGTCGATCGCGCGCGCGAGGCCATTCGCGAAGACCTCGGTCAGGTCGGGCTCGTCGAAGGCCTCCGCGCGCTGCTTGATGACGTCCGCGACCATGCGCTGGTTGAGCGCCCCTTGGTTGCCGGGCTGCCGCGCCGAAAAGGCGACGATCGCCGCGGCTGCGTGGTCGTAGTGCTTCTGGTTGGGATCGGCTCCCTCCGTGGCGGCGGAGCGCTCGCTCGTCGTGTCGCCTCGCGGCACGTTGGCGGCGGCAGGTACGGTCACGGCCCGAATGACCGCCTCCCGGTCCACGTCCGGCGCCTTGATCCGTTCGTTGACGCCGCCCCACAGCCCCGTCGTGGCGCTCGCCGCGAACACGACAGCAGCCACCAGCATGATTCCGGACGCGCCGATCACGACCGTCCGCAGGATCGCCAGATAGGCGTTCTCGACCTTCTCGATCATCGTCCTTTCCCCGTCTTCCCGTTCCCGAGGCGTGGCCGGCGGATGGCCCGCCACGCCGGGCCCTGGTCACGACGCCTGCCGCGACCACCCCAGCCAGTCGAAGAAGGCCTCCGGCATCTGCGCCTCGACCGCATCGATCGAGCGAACGTCGATGGTCGAGTTGCAGCCCATCAGCGGCGCCTCGAGCACGTCCTCCTGCGGCGCCCAGGCCATCTCGAGATAGCGGCGCCCCTCCTCGTCCCGCTGTAGCCCGGTCACGCGTCCGTGGCCGCTCACGAGCATCGTCTTGCCGAACTGGTGGCGCTTCTTCAGCACGATCAGGTCTCCCGGCCGGATCGCCTCGAAGCGCCCGCGCTGGTGCTCGCTTTCCCGGAAGACGAAGGTGCAGATGCCGTTTGCCTTCCACTCGAGGTCGAGCCGGTTGGCGACGTCGGCGCCGGGACAGAAGCCCATGAAGATGATCTCCCGGTCGGACGGCGTGGCCTGGTCGATCTCCGCGATCACCGTGGCGGCCTCCGCGTCGCAGCCGGCGAGCTTCGCGTCGGCATTGGCGCGGAGCTTCGAGAGTTCCGCCCGCGAGTAGGCGCCAGCGCGGATCTTCTCGATCAGGTTCGCATGCTTCATGTTTCCCCCTGTTGGCTTCTGGCATCGATTCTGCCCGCGTGGCGCGACCGCGTCATCCGTCGCAGCGGGCGTTGAAGTTCGCGAACGTATACCCCGAGTCCAGGCGCGTCGGCGAGACCTCGGAGCCGGGCCTGTAGGCCGGGTGCGAGGCGAGCCGCCGCGCGATCTCCTCGTCGGCCAGGTGGGCCACGTCCTCGCTGCGGAACACGAGGCTCTCGGCCGTGATGCCGTCCCAGGACCAGTGCTGGTGCAGCGCCTCGATATCCCCCAGCCGTGCCTCGCGCTGGCTGAGGATCGTCCTTCCCGGGTCCTGCGGCAGCTGGTCGAACTTCCCCGTCATCGAAGCCCCGTCGTGGCGCCGTTGCCGACATCGCGCACGGCCACTCCGCGACGACGTCGATGCGCGATCGGGGCCGGAATCGCCCGGCCGACGCGCGATGTGGGAATCGTGCATTCGGGGCGTCGCAAATCCTGCGACTGGGTGGCGGAAAGCCTGTATCGCTGGGCAATCCGAAGACGCCTGCGGACCGATGGCCGCGAGGACCCACGGTCACCCGCCGATGCGTCAGGCGTGCGCGCTCGCCGGCCCCGCGGACAGCGCCTGGACCAGCCGCAGCATCGCCTCGGTGTCGAGCTGGCAGTAGCGCTGGAGCTGCCTCTCGATCTCGGCGCGACGCGCAGGCGTCGTTGCCGGGTCGATCGCCTCGAGGTAGGCCATCTGCGCGTCGCCCCCGTGTTGCACGCCGTCGAGCAGGTCGTAGCGCAGCTCCGGCACCACGGTTGGCAGCACCGCCTTGATCGAGAACGATCCGCCGAGATCCGGGTGGTAGTAGTGATTCCGCACCAGTGGCAGGAGGTCGACGAAGCGATCGATCAGCGCCAGCAGCGCGGGCATCAACTCGGGAACCTGCTCGGCGACCGTCTTGATGACGCCAGTCTCGAAGGCCTTGTTGTAGACGACGATTGGTCCCGAGTTGCCGCAGGCGGCAAGCAACGCACGTGCGAAGCCGTCGATCGGCGAGTTGCCGGAGATGTCGAGGAATTCGCGATGGTCGACGCGGCCTGTCCGCCGTTCGATGTGGCAGGAGAACTGGAACGGGATCTGCTGGTACGGCCGAGTGCCGAGCCAGCGCGGTACGACGAACAGGATGGTCTCGAAGTCCAGGTAGTAGCGCGGATAGCGGAGCCCCGCCAGCAGTCCCGGCAGCGCTGGCTCGATGATCGCCCGTCGTTTCTTGATCGACTCGACCATTCGGCGCTGGATCTCGTTCCGGACGCGGTCGATCGGGACCTTGCGGAGGTCAGTGATGCCCTCGGCGATGAGCTCCGCGGCCAGCTTCCCGCCCCGGTACAGGCTGCTGACCGGGTACGTCGGCCCGGGAGGCTCGAGCGACCGGCAGTAGGACTGGAACGGACAATCGAATGGGGTGCTGCAATGCGGCCCGGTCGCGACCGTCGGCATCTCGCCCGCCAGAGTGTCGCGGGCCCGCGCGACCCACGCGCCGACCTCGGGCAGCAGCGGCTCGATCAGGTCGTCGACCGGCTCGGTGCGCAGCAGACCGTCGTAGCGGCCGGGCTTGCGATAGACGAACCGCTTGTCGACCACACCCACGCGGCTCTCGCGAATGTCGATGCCGGCTTCGCCCAGCACCCACGCTTGCACCGCCACATCCTCGGCGTGGTGGTCCTTCACCTCGGTGCTGGACTTGATCTCGGTCAGCGCCCATCCGCGGCGGACGCGCTCCAGGGCGTCGACGCGAACCAGCACGCCATCGTGGCTGAACGCGGCTTCGAACAGGCGCGTGCCGGTCTTGGCGCCGTCCACCAGCGACCGGGTCGCGGCAAGTGCGGTTTCCAGGTCATCGACGTGCTCGATGAGTGTGCCGTCTCCGAGGAGGTCGCGGGCGAGTTCGCCGAACTGCGTCCCGCCCTCGATACGCATGCGTTGAGCATCGCTTCCGTCCGCGAGCTCGGGTCGATGCGTCTGCAGCCACGGGCGCCTCGGGCACTGGCGGGCGGCGAGGACTCGCGATTTCGAGAGGCCTGGTGGGCGGGTCGCCTTTCGGACGGTCATCGCTGGCTCCAGGAGATGCCTTCGGTGAGTCGAACACGGCGGCGAGCGGCTCGATTCAGTAGTCGGGGCATTTGTCGTTCAAGGCGTGGTCGGTGGATTCGCCAATGTCCCTACAGTCCCGGCTTCCTTCAGCGAATCCCGCGTCACCGTCGGCGAGAAGTGAGGAGCGGCGGCGTTGATGTCTCGGGCGATCTCGCGCAGTTCGGATGGCACCTCCCACTCCGGCAGCACGATGCCGTGGAGCTGCGCGCGGAGGTCACGCCACCGCTCGCGGAGCACGGCCCAGTTCTGTTCGTCGTAGGTGCCCTTGAAGATCACGGGGCGGACCTCGATGCGCGGCCAGTCCGCTCCGCAAGCAGGACCCCCATTGCGCTCGTCGCAGAGCTGCTGCCAGCGGCTGCCGATGCGGTCGACGCGGCCGATCTGCTGCTCGACGACGCCCGGATTCCACTCCGGATGCAACAGGACCACGGTCCGGCAGGCCAGGTGCAAGTTGAGTCCCTCCCGCCCCACCATGGATTGCGCCACGAGGACCTTGGGGTTGCTCTGGCTTCGGTTGAAAGCGAGTTGCAGCAGGCGACGAGTCGCCGGCTTGGTGCCGCCGTAAAGCAGGCGCGCGTGGTCCCCCTCGCTGCGCGCGTATTCCGACTGCAGGCGCTCGGACAGCGTCTGCCAGAGCTTCGCGGCCTCGTCGGCGTCGATCTCGCCGTCATTGTTCTCGTCGCCCTCGTTTCTGGCGCGCAGCGCCCCGACGAGATCGATGAAGGCTTTCGCCGCGCGTTCGCGATCGCCGTCGGTCTCGAGGCTCTCGACACCGAGGGCATGAAGCGCTCGCGCGACCATCGCAAGGTCGCTGTCCGCTCCCTGATGGGCCCCCGGTTGGTCCCTGTGTCGAAGGGCATCGAGGAGGGCGCGCTCGACACTGTAGTTGTCGAAAAGGGATTCGAACCCCGTCTCGAGTCCCTCGATCAGATGACGGCGAAACCGGTCGCGTGCGTTCTCGCGAACACGATAGTTGTCGGCGAGACGAACGGCCAGTTGTTCTCGGCTCATCGGTTGCTCGCGATCGAGCTGGCGCTGCGCCGCCTCGGCGGCCGACCACTCGGCATCATCGAGCTGGCTTTGCGGCCAGTGGTCTCCGCGGTCGAGCGCCCGCCACATCTCGCGGGCATTGAGCAGCCGCACGAGCGCGCGCAGGGGGCGCGTGTAACGCCCGAACACAAGGACCTTCTCACCGACTCTGGTCGACGACTCGATCGCGTCGACCGCGGCGCGGATCGCCGGATGGTCGTAGAGCGCCTGATCGCCGGAGCTCGCGAGCCTGCGAATCACGCTGCTCCACCAGTCGTGCCGCTCCGCGCGCTTCCGGGTTGCTGAAGCCGGCTCCTCCGGGGCCATCGCGGGGGCCTCGGCGTCGGATTCCGTCTCATCGTCGTCGAGCGCAGGATCCTCGTTCTCGTCCCGCATAGGTTCTTCCAGCAAAGCAGCGATGCCGTGCCCACTGCCGACCGTGAGGCGCGCCCGCTTGGAACGGCCGTCGCTCGCCTCGCCATCGATGTGGGAAAGCGCCTCGGCTGCGCAGATTGCCCGGCGCCACTCGCTGTCGACGCCGGGACCCAGGGGGTCCACGACGATCTCAGACTCGCGACGGTACGCATCGTGGCTGAGACCGCTGCCGTCGACAAAGCGACGGACCGCCTCGTCCTCGCGCTTGTCGCGCCGCAGCAGATAGGGCCTCAGCGCTCCCTGGAAGCGACGTGCCGCGTCGTTGTACACCGATCTCGCCTCGTCGCTCGAGGGCATGAGCCGAACCTTGCGGACGGCAGTGGCATAGTTCTCAATCGCGGAATCAATGCCGTCGGTCGGCGCCTGGATGCGGTGCAGGATGTCCTGCCACTGCTCCGCGTTCAGCTCGACCGGGGTCGCCGTCAGGGCCAAGCGGCGGTGCTCGCTGTTCGTCCACATCGCGCGTTCGATCAGCTTTGCGAGCCCGGTGTCGGCATGACGGCTCTTGTGCGCTTCGTCGATCACGACCAGATCAAATATGCCCAGCCCGAGAGCGACAGTGCGCCGCTGCGCTTCACGGAATACTCCGTTGGAATCCTGATGACTCCTTCTCTCGCGGCAATCCTCCCAATCATGGCGCTCGATTAGTCTGTCAAGGTAGTCTGCCGCTGAGCGCTCATTGCTGCTCGCAAAGTTGACGATCCAAGCCGCCGCTGCTGCGACGTTGCGCGACAAGGGTGCCGCGTCTAGTAAGTCGGCATGATCCTTGTAGCCGTTGGGAAATCTGGATCCCCTTGCCTTTCTCCATAGTGCGTAAACGTGCGGAACAAGCGTCCATCGCCAAGGTTGGGCAGACTCTCGAAGGCGCCAGTTAGTGAATGCATGCGAGATCAACACAACATTCTGCGCGGCCCATGGCCCTATCGGGTCTGGGCCGTGCGTGTGCCAAGCTTGAAAGAATTGCTGAAGGCTTCTCAGTAACTCGCTCCCCTCCACGCCCGCGTCCCTGAGCTCGTCGGACCACTGGTAGCCCAATCCGGGCGGGATGACGACCGCGACCCGACCCTTGTTCTCGATCACGGCGCGGATCACGGCTGCGGCAAGGCGGGTCTTGCCCATGCCCACCTCGTCGGCGATCACCACGCCGTTCCTTGGGAGGCGGCCCGCGATTGCGACGAGGCTCGCGCGCTGACCGGCACTGAGCCGCCAGCGATCCGGGAATGCCAGGCGGGACTCATCCTTCGGTTCGGCAATCTCCCGCAGCGTGTCGGCCACGCGGTTCCAGAAGTCACGGCGGTCGTTCATTGGGCTTCTCCAATCGGCGGAAGATCCGCAACGTTCCACGCGCGCTCGATACGGTCGAGGAGTTCGTCGTAGCACTTGCCCGCCTCGCTGGCCTCGAATTCGGCGTAGGTCGGTCGGAATGGCGGCAGGCGCAAGGGCTGCAGCGGATTGAGCTTCAACGCACGGAACGCCGAGACGGCCGGGTCGTCCGCCGTCTGGACCAGCGTTTGCTCGAGTCGCGCGCACCAGGCAGCCCAGTCGGGCTCGGCGATGCGGGTCTGCCGGTCCGCAATCAGTTCGATCAGCGCCATCATGTCGCGGATCGGGTAGCCCTTGGCAGCACCCGCGCTCGCGCGACCGGCACCTTCGAGGATCCCATCGGGCGGCCCGCCCACGTCGCCTTCGGCTTCGTCCGGTTCCGGTGCGTTCGGAAAGTCGAGCAGCTGCCAGCGGGCGGCTTCGAGATCGAGCGTTGGCAAGGGCGTTGCCGCGACGCGCCCGCACTCGTCGAGGACGGGAATCCGGTCGATCCGCCGCGCCTTGCCATCAGGCGTCCAGCGCAGATCGACCTCGCGCGGCCGCTCGCCCGGCCAGCGAAAGGCGTCCGCGCCGTCTCTGGCGCATGCGTGGCCTTCGGGGTCGAGCACCTCGTAGTCCGGCTGGGCGGTCGTGTCATCGAGGCCACTCGGGGCGCGCAGCAGGCCCCCCGGGGGTGCCGGCTCCCATTGGAGCCATGGAACGGGCGGTGCGAGGCTCTCTTCCGCTCGCTCCGGGAACGGATCGCCGCTCACAATCTCCTTCAGCGAGAGCTCATTCTCTTCCCAGCCCACCGGCAGCAGGTGCTCGACCGCGCGTCGATCGGGGCCGCGTGCGTCCTTCGCATACCAGCACAGGTCGGACAGGCCCAGCACGACCCCGGCCTCGAGATTTCTTCCCTTGGCGTCCGGGTGCGTGAATCCGGCGCCGGTCAGATTGCCCGAGCCGAGGTACAGCCAAGGGCTCGCGCAGGTCTGGTCGCCACGCCCGCTGTTGGCGCTGAAGATGAATTTCGCATGCAGGCTACGGGCCCGACTGGCGCCGAAGATCGCCGCTGGCGCGCGAGGAGCACGGATCGTCATCGCCGCAGCCTCCAAGGCATCCTCTCTGGTCGCGGCGATTGCCTGGCACGCCTTGGGGTTCACGAAGAGGTCGACCTCCGGGCTCTGCGTGAGCAGTCCCTCGCCTTGAAGCGTCGCCCGTACAGCGAGTGGCACCGCCGGGAAAGCCCCGTCGGTCGCTGGCGCCTCGAAGTAGCCCGACCCCATGGCGAGATAGTTTCGCCGCTGAGCTCCGGCATGCTCCTTGACGAGTCCTGGCAACTGCGCCAGCAGCGACCGGTCGTGCGAATCGAAGAATCGGGGCATCGGCTTGCCCCGGACGCGGGTGCAGGACTCGAGCCACGACACGACTCGCGCCCGTGCCTGACCCGCGACCGCGGCGGCGCCGACGCCATCGCCCCCCGGCAGCCGATCATCGACCAGCGGCAGGAGCCGCTCGAAGAAGCGCCAGGCCTGCGCGACGTCGGCCACGGCCTGAAGGGCGGCCGGGTCGCCAGACCTGAGGTCCGCGGCGCGGACGTCGACGCGCCACGCCAGATCGAGGCTCTCCTCCACCGTCTGGCGCGTCCAGTTGCCCGTGGAGACGATGAGCCGAAGCCTCCAGGCAGTCGGGTCGTCCTGCTTGCGGAATCCGAGCAACGCGACCTTCGCGTGCATGAGATGGAACCAGCGCTTCGCGCCAGCGCGTTGTCGGAAATGCGCGAGGCCGGGCACGTCGGTGGGCGAGATCGCCGGATTGCCGCGATCGAGCACCAGGCCCATCCACGGGCGGCCAAGCCAGGCGCGTTGCGCGTGGGACTGTCTCGTGAACCGCTCGAGCGCGTTGTCGAGGAACGCCGCGTCCGCCGAGTACCCGCAGACCCAGCCGAACTCGGCGACTTGGTCGAGCGGCGCGTCGAAATGCTGCGCCAGCGACGGCGCATGAATCCGGGTCTTCTTCATGGGGCACCCGCCGATTCAGCGCGATCGAGCTTGAGTTCCGCGTCGAGGCCGCCGTGCAGATCGAGGTTCAGCAGGAACAGGTGGTTCAGCCGGAACGACGTGCCGGGTGGCCACGGGATGCCTGAGCGCGGCCCCTCATCGCCGTCGGCTTCCTCCGCGGTGTCTTCGGCTGAAGCGTTCGCCCCGGTCGTCCCAAGATCGGCATCCGGGGGCCTGGCGAACAGCGGCCCCGGCGCGATGCGGTCGCCGGTCCGAACAAGGACGATGCCGTCGCGATCGACCAGCGAGCGGACCGCCTGGGCCCGATCGGCGACGACGCATTCGGCGCAGAAACGCCTCGCCTCAGCGTTCGGATGGCTCGTGCCGAGAAAGCCTCGCGCGGCCGCCTCCAGTTGATCGATCTTCGCCCCGACCTTCTCGAGGAGAGCCTGTTCGATCGCCGCCGTGCCTTCGTTTCGAACGTGGCGTTCCAGGGCGATCAGCAGGTCCAGCGCCGCATTCCGTGCGAGGAAGAACCTGCGCCCTGCCTCGAGATCGAGCCAGTGGGGTCCGGGTTGGATCTGGGGAGGTCGAGAAGTCGAGTCGACCGCGTCCGGCCGATGGCGGCGCAGTGAGTCGACCCAGGCCAGCGCGTCACGCCGACGTCGCCGGTCCTCGTCCGGCTCATCGGGGCGACCCTCCCGCAGCCTCGCGAGCAGGAGGTCTCGCACGGGTTGCGCGAGTGGCTCGCGAGGATCCAGAGCCTGTCCGATCTGGCCTCGCAACGTGATCTCGTGACCACCGATCCACCGCGCGATGGCGCCGTCCAGCGTGCCGTTCGATGGCCGGTATTCGTCGGCAAACGCCGCTACCAGAGCCTTCCCGTGGTCCGTGCACTCGAACGCGTTGAACCGCGACGACGTGGCCGTGACGAGACCAAGCGCGGGCAGGGGTTGCACGGTGGCCATCCGCATCGGCTGCGAGACGTAGAAGCCTCGCCTGCAAGCGTTCTTGAAGGTCATTTCCCCCTTATCAATGTTCGCCAGCTTGCGGACACCGCGAACACGGCGGTCGCGGGTCAGTCCCCGTTCATGAATCGCGAGCCAGCAACCGAGCGCCTCGATCGCATTGGCGACCTCGACCTTGCTGCGGCCAGTTCGCTCGGCCATGTGGACGCCGAACAGGGCCAGCACGAGTTGCTTGGCAAACCAGACGCCACCCATTCCGGGCACGGCGCGGTCGTTGAAGTAGCGCACCGTGGCGCCGAGGCCAAGCGTTCGCAACCGTCGGGTGCTCGGCAGATGCTCGGGGCCCAGCAGGCCGACGAATTCGACTGGACGATTCATCCGATAAGTTCTCCTGAGGGATGGCTGATTCCGTCGGAACTGCCGCCAGGACCGGCAAAGGCACCCGCTGGAGCATCCCACGGCGTCCCGACGAAACCGAAGGGGTAGGTGACCTCCACGCGCGAGATCGGGGCGTGACTCAAGCGATCGCTCGTGCCTTCAGCCGCGCTTCGTCCTTGAGCCCCTTCAACACCCCGAACGGCGTGGCCTGGCCGGGGTCGCCGAGGTACTGACGCGCGACCTGGTGGAAGTCGCCGGGGCTGAGGCCCTCAAGCGCGTCCAGCTGGGGCGCGAGTTCGTCGGGGTTGTCCCAGCCGAAGTATTCGCCAAGCCGGCGCCACAGCGCGCGGCGCTGCTCGGCGGTCGGGGGGCGCAGTTCGACCTTGTGCTCGATGCGGCGCATCACGGCGCCGTCGATGCGCTCGAACAGGTTGGTCGTCAGCACGACCACGCCGCGATGGGTATCGAGCGCGGTCAGCAGGGCATTGACCTGGGTGAGCTCCCAGCTGCGCTCGAGGCCACGACGCTCGGAGAGCAGGCCCTCGACCTCGTCGATCAGCAGCACGGCATCGTTCGCGGCCGCGCGGGCGAAGGCGTCGGCGATGGCGTGCTCGGTCATCCCGACGCAGGGCATCAGCAGGTCGCTGCCGGTGCGGACCTCGAGAGGCTTCTCCAGCGCGTCGGCCAGCGCCCTCGCGAACGAGGATTTCCCGGTGCCCGGTCGCCCATGGAGCAGGAAGCGCCCTTGGCCGCTGCGCGCGCAGCGCTCCACGAGCGGGGCCAGCGGCCGGTCGGGATTGAGCCAGTTGAGCCGGAAGGGGCCGAGAGGCTCGATCGCCGGAGGCGGTACCGGGGGCAGGCCGATCGCGCGGCGCAGCTCGCTGGCCTGGCGCTCGACCATCGCGGCGATGCCGACGCCATCGGGCAACGCCTGCGCCAGCCGCGCGAGGGAGTCGAGGTGCGCGGGCTGCATGCCGGGCAGTCCTGCCAGCCGGGCCTGCAGTTCTTCCGGGACGCTCGTGCCGGCGAAGGCGCGTGCGGCGATGCGGCGACGCACCGGGAGCGGTGGCTCGTCGAGGCGCAGGATCAGGTCGATGCGCCGCAGCGCGGCCGGGTGCAGGCCGCCGATCGAGTTGCCGACCCAGATCGTCGGCAGCGGATTGGCCTTGAGCACGTCGAGCAGCCAGCCCTTGCGGTCCGAGCCGCCGCGCTTCGGCGCGAGGCCGAACAGGCTCAGGAACGACTCGGGCTCGGGGAAGAGATCGTCGGCTTCGTCGACCAGCAGCAGCGTGTCGGCCTGGTGCCCGAGCGCCGCGTGCGCGAGGCGGACGTTCGACAGGCGCTTGTAGGCGCCGAGCGGGTCCCCGTCGCCGTCGCGGTGATCCAGCTCCAGCAGTCGCGCGCCGAGGTGGCGGGCCAGCGCGCGGCACAGCTCGGTCTTGCCGCTGCCGGGCGCGCCGTGGATCAGCACGTTCACGCCCGCGCGGCGCTCGGCCAGGGCGCGCGCGAGATGCGCGAGCCAGCCGGGCAGCAGGTCGCGGAGGTGCGGATAGTCGTCGAGCGTCAGCGTGGCCTCCGCGCTCGGCCGGATCGCGCTGGCGAAGAAGTCGTCGATCGACGCCGAGCCGGACTCGACGATCCGGCGCAGCCGGTGGTCGACCTCGTAGGCCTCGACGCTGCGCAGGCCCGATCCGCCATCGACGAGCCCCAGCGCGACCAGGCGGCCCTGGCTCGACAGCGCCGCCGAGACCTCGGCGGGCGACGTCCCGGTCCAGCGCGCGAGCAGCCGCTCGAGCTGAAACGCGCGGCCCTCAAGCACCGAATGGAGCGCCCGCGTGAAGATCGGATCGAGGTCGCGCACCAGCAGGATCCCGAGCAACTGCCGATCGAGCTCGGGCAGGGAGAGCCGGTCCGCGAGCGGCGCGAGCGCCGGAAAGACCTCCTCGAAGGGCGGGCTCGGCTCGCGGCGACGCGTCGCCAAGAGGCGATCCAGTCGCCCCTTCCCCGGTCGGCTGCTCGCGGCCGCGCCCGTGGGCACCAGGTCGTCGAACAGCTGCCAGATCGGCGCGTCGGCGTCCTCCTCGTGCTCGCGGCGGACCTCGCGGCTGAGCCCGATCGCGGCGACGGTGTCCTTGAGCAGCGTGCGGGCGATGGCGCGGATTTCGCTCGCGCCGGGCAGGGTCGGATCGAGGTCCTCGAGCGAGGTCCAAAGGCGGCTGCGGCGTGGCATGGTCGTGCTCCGGATGGGATACGTCCAGCGTACGCATCGATGCGACAGAATCTGTCGCATGCCGACCGCCTCATGGGAGCGCCAGCAGGCTGTCGAAGGTCAGCCTGCTGGGCGAGCCAGCGATGGCTCGCGCCGGGAAAGCGCGCCGGAGGCGCACTCGTCGCCGGAATGCTGAAGGACAGGCCGAAAGGGCCGGGAGGGGATGATGAAGACGCGAAACATGGCTCCGCGCGGGCGGCAGGAAACGGTGTTCCGGCTGCTCCCGCGCCCGGGGGAGGCCCGGATCTCGGCGGCCACGATCCGCGAGCGACTCGAAGCCCGCGGCCACGACGTCGACCTGCGCACGGTGCAGCGCGATCTCGTGGCGCTGGAGCAGGCGGGATTGGCGGGAAGCGACGGGCGCAAGCCCGCCGGGTGGTGTCGCGCGAGCCGGTTGGTGCCGAGCCTCGATGCGCGGAGCGAGAGCGTGGCGCTGGCGCTCGTGGTGCTCGAGCGGCACGCGGCGCACCTGTTGCCGCCGTCCGTGCTGAAGGAACTCAAGCCCCATCTGGACGAGGCGCGACGTGCCTTTGCCGATCGGCCGCAGGCGAGCTTTGCGCGCTGGGCCGAGCGCATCGCGGTGATCCCTCGCATGCAGCCTCTGATCCCGCCGGCGGTGGCGCCCGCCGTGCTCGAGACCGTGCTGGAGGCGCTGGCGACCGGGCTCGTGCTGGAGATCGACTACCGCGCTCGCGACAAGCCCGAGAAGACCCATCGGCTGCATCCGGCGGGCATCGTCGCGCGCGAGGGGGAATTCATCCTCGTCGCATTCTTCGCCGGCAATGAGCGGGTCTATCAGTTCCAGTTGCACCGGATGCGGCGCGCGCGGCCGACCAGCGAGCGGGCGCGGATCCCGGGCGGATTCGATCTCGCCGCCTACGCCGCGAGCGCCGAGATGGGCTTCGGCACGGGCCAGATCATCCGGCTCGAAGCGATCTTCGACGAGTCCGGCTACCTCTTCGAGGACCTGAAGCTCGCCCCGGAGCAGACCTGCGAGCGGCGCGAGCTGAAGGACGGCGCCGTGCGCTACCACGTCACCGCGACGCTCGAGGACTCCGCCCGGCTCGACTGGTTCCTCAACGGCTTCGGCGACGGCCTGATCCGGCGCAAGAAGACGGTGATCGGCAAGGCCGCCTTCGGCGCAGCGAGCCGTCAGCGCCCGTCCGACTGAGGGTTTCCTTCGGTTGTCGAACCGCCATCACCGATTCGCGCTCACCGCGGTCGAACGATCTCGACGGGTCTCTCCAGCACGCGGAGATCATCGGTCCAGCCGCTCCGAAGCAGAGCCAACCCGATCAGCGAGATCGCCTCGTCGCCCGCGCGCGGACCGAGGCTCCGTGGCGCGCCCTCGCGCCAGCGGGCGATGAAGGTTTCCGCGCCGATCGCGGCATCGCGCGCGTGTTCGCCGACCCCCTCCGGCAGGCTGATCCGGGTCTTCTTGTCATCGCCCGAGACGAAGGCCTCCCAGAGCAGCAGTCCGCGTGGATCGGCCCTGAAACCGTCGAGGTCGAGTGCCAGCGGGATGTCGCGCGGCGAGCACCCGGCTTGGCGAAGCGTTCTCGCGATCTCGCGCAGGGTCCACGTCGTCATCGGCAGGCTGCTCGCGAGCACGGTCGCGCCGCCACTGGCGCTCCACGGACGGTTGCCCTCGTCGGGCCGACCAGAGGTCAGTTCCGTCTCGTTTGCGGCTAGCGGGATCCACAGCGGGCACTCGAAGCCGAGCGCCACGGCATGCCCCGCGACCAGCCGCTCGACGACACAGCGTCCGAGCTCGCTCGGGAGCGTGCCGTGGGCATCGAGACGATCGGCAGCACGGTCTTTGCCGACCGCGAGCGCCGCCCAGCCAAACCTGCCGGCCTTGACCGACCCTATGTCGGCGCAGACGACCGTCAGTGCCGTGCCAGTTCGATCGGCCTCCATGAACGCTCCTCTCGATCAGCCGGCGGCCAGTTGTCTCGCGGCGCGCTCGAGGACTCCGCCCGGCTCGACTGGTTCCTCAACGGCTTCGGCGACGGCCTGATCCGGCGCAAGAAGACGGTGGTCGGCAAGCCGGGGGCTCGCATCCGGAAGGCCGAAGGATGTCACTCAGCAGCGATGGTGCGCGCCAGCGCCCGAGCGGCGCGGCCGATCAGAAGCCGCGGCCCTGACGCGCGTCGACAGGCGGCTCGTTGCGATCGAACCCGCTGGACTCGAGGCCGAACTCGATCTCGAGAGGCTCGTGCCTGTCGACCTGGATCCGACCTTCCCGCAGCAGATCGATCGGGCCTTCCTCCTCGCTGATCGCGACCGCGGATCGAATGACCATCGGCCCGCCGATGCACGGCCATTCAAAGCTAGAACGGCCATATCGATTCGCGTTGTAGCCCCCGATGCTGTCGATCAGGATCTCATCGGAGAGCTCGACCCCGCCCGACCGATCGGGGATGTCGACCTGGATTCGCACGTCGCGGAGCTCGGGACCCGGAAGTGGGGCGTCGAACTTGAAGTCGTAAATGCAAAAGCCCATTCCCGCCCAGGTCGTATCGGTGTGCGATATCCAGAGGTAGGCGTCTGGCTTCGACCGATCCTTGGATGTGTCCGTTGGAATTTCGACTTCCGGCTTGTTGCAGCCAGCCAACGCCAGGACGATGAGGGCTACCGGGAAGCTCTTGCGTCGCACGTCATCCTCGCTTTGTCGCCATTGCACGAAGGCCTCAGCGGTTGTGGCGCGATTGGCGACGACGCCCGAGCCCTGACGCCTCGTCGCGAGTATACGGATTCGTGTACCCGTTCGCAGTGATGCACGCTCTGCGGGCCTGCGCTGCCCCGCGGGATTCGAAGCAGTCAGGTCTGGAGTCCGATTAACCCGTGATGGAGATCGGACCGATGAAGAAGCATTACAGCGAGGGACAGATCATCGGCTTCCTGCGTGAGGCCGACGCCGGGCTGCCGGTCAAGGAGCAATGCAGGAAGCATGGCTTCAGCGAGCCGAGCTACTACGCCCGGAAGGCCAGGTTCGGCGGCATGAACGCGTCCGACGCGCAGCGGCTGAGGGCGATGGAAGCAGAGAACACGAAGCTGAGGAAGCCGCTCGCGCACCCGATGCTCGAGATCGACGCGCTGCGCGAGGTGCTCAAGGGAAAGTAGTGGCCGTGGCGGCGCGTCGCGCCGTCGTGCGGCAACTGCAGGATCGAGGCTTGAGCGAACGCTAGGCCCTGCGGCTGGGGGGCATGAGCGCCAGCACCCTGCGCTACCGACCTCGTGACGACGGCAACGGCCGGATGCGCGAGCGCCTGGGGGCGCTTGCCGGCCAGCACCGCCGCCACGGCTACCGGATGCTGCACAGCTGCCTGCGGATCGACCGCTGGGCGATCCACGTCAAGCGCACGGACCGGGTCTACCGCGAGGAAGGCCTGATGGTGCGCAGGCGCCGGCGCAAGAAGCTGCCGATGCCCGAGCGGCAGCCGCTGGTGCGCCCGATGCAACCCGACGAGGTGTGGCGCATGGACTTCGTGTTCGACGAGTTGGCTGACGGTCGGCGGGTGAAGGCGCTGACGATCGTGGACGACTGCAGCAAGGAATCGGTCCGGATTGCCGCGGACACGTCGCTCCCGGCCCTGTACGTCACGCGGGTGCTCGACCAGGTCAAGGCCGAGCGTGGGCTGCCCAAGGTGATCCGCACCGACAACGGCCCGGAGTTCGCGGGCCGGACGATGCAGGCCTGGGCGGCCCGGAACGGCGTCGAACTGCGGTTCATCCAACCCGGCAAGCCGGTGCAGAACGCCTACATCGAGAGCTTCAACAGCCGCTTCCGCGACGAGTGCCTGTCGCAGCACTGGTTCGCCAGCCTGAGCCACATGCGCAGCGTCATCGACAACTGGCGCGAGGACTACAACCACCACCGCCCGCACAGCACCCTCGGGTACGTGCCGCCGGCCGTGTTCGCCGCGCGGTGCCGCCAGCATGCTGGCGGCACCGCACCAACCACCGCATCACCTACGATGCGAAGCCCCGGACTCTAGATCGAAGTGCTACGAACATTGGGGGCAGCGCAGTCGCGCTCGGCGCGCCGTTCAAGGCGGCTCCTCCCCCGACGGGCAGGCCCGGATCGCGTCATCGATCGCCGTCTCGAGCTCGCCGTCGAGAACGTGATCGGCGCGAAGGCAGGGCGCGCCCGGCGTCGCGACCACGTAGAGCGGCCAGCAGCGACCCTCGCCGAGCTCCTGCCAATGAAGGGCCGCTGCCTCGGCCACCCAGACCGGTGGCTCCAGCGCGATCAGCACGTCGATCCAGCGGCCGCTGCCGAACAGTTGGTTGCCCGGCGCCTCGGGCCGTTCGATCTCCGACGTCCCGGCGGCATCCCGGTGCCGAGCACGCTCGCCGCTGCTGGGTTCGCCATCGTTGTCGCCCGTCGGATCGGCAGGCTCCAATGCGATCACGCCACGGAAGCCCGCGCGGTCGAAAGGCTGGACGTCGCCCTCGACCCACGCCACCACATCGCCCCCGCGCGCCTGCCACTGCGCGATGCGTCCTGCGAGGCGCTCGCGCGCGGCCGCGCCGACCGCCGCGCCCACGACGACCAGCGTCCTGTCGTAGGAATAGACGCAGGCGCCCGGCGCGAACGACAGCACGTGCCAGCCTGGCGGCGATCGTCGGTCGTGGATGCGCGCCATGCCTTCCCGCCGGCTGGGTGGCGCCTCGCGTCCATACAGCGCATAGCCCTCGCCGACCTCGCGCGTCCAGCCCGGCCACTCGCCCGCGTCGAAGTCCGCCAGCACGTAACGCCCCGCGCCGGGGACGCCGTTCGCCAGCTCGCGCAGCGTCTGCCCCATCGCGTTCCGCTGCTCGACGTGCAGGTCGCCGACCGCAAGCCCCTCTTCGAAGTACCGGATCGCCGAGCCCCAGGCCTCGTTCGACGGACGCAGGTTCGACAGCGCCGACAGGTGCAGCGCGTGGCCTGGTCGATGCCCGGTCTGCGCCGCGCGCCGACGCTGCTCGCTGGCCATCGCCCGCAGCACGTGCCAGTCGCCGTCGCCGCGATAGGACGCCGACGCGATCCGCCCGTCCCGCAACAGGCGCTCGAGCCGGCGCTGGAAGCGAGGAGACACCGTGCGCGCCGGCGGCTGGCGCCGACCGCCCGCGACGAATCGCGCGCGCTCGATCCAGTGGAAGGGATGGCTGCCGTCTCGCACCGAGGCGACGATGTGCGCCAGCAGGGGATCGAGCCCGGGCAGGTCGTCGACCGCATCGCGTGCCATCGCCAGCAGCCCGCGCGCATAGTCGCGCACCGGCGCCGAGTCGCGCAGGCCGCCCCATGCCCACTGCTCGGGCAGGTCGTCCTCGCTGCGTGGCCGCATCGCGTGGTCGAACTCGACCCACGGCAGCGGACCCGGCGGGCTGTCGACGCCGTCGGTCGACGACAGCGACGGCAACTGCCACGACAGGTGCTCGCGCACGCGGCGCGGCATCGCCTCGATCACCACCTCGATCCACGGCCACACATCGCCCGGCCGCGTCAGCAGCATCAGCTCGTAGACCCGCCGGGCCGCGCGCGCATCGGCGATCAGATCGAGCAGCGGCCCCGCCTCCAGCCGGACCCGGAAGGGCTCCTTCCCCGCGCGCCCATCGCCATACAGACCGACGTCGATCGCCAGCACCGGTTCGAAACGCACCATCGGATCCTCCACGAGCCCGGGGGAGGTGCAGTGTGAGGGGAGGGTGTGTCAGGGCGTGAGACGGAGATCGCCTACCGTCGTCGAGCAAGTGAACCGGTCTGGTTTTCCCGGCCGCTCCAAGACTTGAGAGGATGGGCCCCCCGGGAAAGCCGAGGCGATTCACAACGGTTCAACAGCAGATGAGCGATTCGACCAGTCAGCGTCGGACTCCGATGACCTACCCGCCGTGGGTGGTGCTGCACGTGCCGCACGATTCGACGGTGGTGCCTTCGGACGTCCGCGGGCAGTTCCTGCTCGACGACGACGAGCTTCGGGCCGAGCTCGTCCGCATGACCGACCACCTGACGCGGTCGATCTTCGCGGATCCGCTGTCCGAGGCCGCGGTCGTCCACGCGCCGGTGAGCCGGCTCGTGGTGGACGTCGAGCGCTTCCCGGACGACGCCGACGAGCCGATGGCCGCCCGCGGGATGGGCGCGATCTACACGGCGACCTCGCAGCTGACCCCGCTCCGGCGCCGGCCGAGCGCCGACGAGCGGGAGGCGCTGATGCGGGCGTACTACGAGCCGCACCACGCGCGGCTCGAGGCGGCCGTCGCGTCGGCGCTCGAACGGCACGGGCGCTGCCTGGTGCTGGACTGCCACAGCTTTCCGAGCGTCGCGCTGCCCTACGAGGGGGCCGATCCCTCGAAGCCGCGGCCCGACATCTGCATCGGCACCGACGACTTCCACACCGGCGAGGAGTTGACCGCGGCGTTCCGCGCGGCGTTCGAGGGCGCGGGCTGGCGCGTGAGTCTCGACGACCCGTTCGCGGGCGCGCTGGTGCCGGGCGGCCGGTATCGGCGGGACGCGCGGGTGAGCGCGGTGATGGTCGAGGTCAACCGCCGGCTCTATCTTCGCGAGGACGACGCGACGGCGTTGGCCGGGTTCGACGCCATCGCCCGGCGGATCCGGCAAGCCTGCGTCGAGGCGATCGCGGCGTGGAGTGGATGACAGGAGCGGGACGATGGCCCAGAAAGGCAAGGCCCCGCCAGCGGGTGAGCAAGACGAGCCCGTGACCGTGTTCGAGGTGCAGTCGCATGGCGCCTTGAGCATGCCCGACCACGACGGGCCGAAGACGCGCGCCGAGTGCTACGACGGGCAGACGTATGGCTGGTCGGAATCGCCGTCGGCTCTGGCCGACGCGATGGACAGTTGCGAGCCGCTGTTCTGGGCCGTCTACCATCTCTATGACGATTTTCGATATGAGATCCAGGACGAAATCGAGAAGCTCGAGGGCGCTGCTGCCGACCGCGAGCAGGAGCGCGAGGAGGACGCGCGGCGCCTCGCGGAGCTCAAGGCCCGTTTCGATGCGATGCCCGAGTATCTCAATGAGCGCCTCGGGGCCTGGGTGCGGGGCCTCGACCAGCGGTCCTTCCGGGAGTGGTTCGTGCCCGCGCTCGAGAAGTGGTTCGCGGATGAGCCGGACTGGGGTCGCGAGGGGGACTACCTGCCGGCATCCGCCTCGGCCGAGGGGGCCGCGGTGGAGTTCTTCGAGCGATGCGACCCCGAGTGGCTGGACGTGCTGGGCGTCGAGTTCGTCGAGGCGGGCCATCCGGGCGGCAGCTATTACTACGTGGCCCTCGAGGGCGGACTCGAGCGTGCCGACACGGCCGCCATCGAGCGCGCCAATGCCGCCGCCAGGGACGCCGGCATCCCCGTGCGATTCGCGCGCGCGTAGGGCGACCAGTCCGCGCGGCGCGCTCAGTTCGGCGGGTAGCGCCCGAGCCGTCGCTCGCGGCGCGCGGCGTCCTCGTCCTCGCCGCCGATCGGACTGCCGGGAAGGTCGTGGAGGTCCGCGGCGAGGGCTTCGATGACCGCGCGCAGCTCGAGCGGCGCGAGGAAGTGCTCCGGGATCGCGCGCGCGCCGTGCAGCGCGCCGAGCAGGTGGCCGGCGATCGCGCCGGTCGAGTCCGAGTCGCCGTCGTGGTTCACCGCCAGCACGAGGCCGTGCTCGAGGTCGTCGGCGACGAGGGCGCAGTAGACCGCGATCGCGAGCGCCTCCTCCGCGACCCAGCCTTCGCCGAGGTCGGCGATGGCGTCGGCGTCCGGCCGGACCTCGCGCGCGAGCCGCTCGGCGCGCTCGATCGCGCGCAGGGTCTCCCCGTGGCCGGGACGGCTCGCGAGCGCCCGCTTGGCGTCGACCAGCGCGGATGGCAGCGTGGCGCCCTCGGCCAGCCGCCGGATGACCACGGCCATCGCGGCCGCCGCGAGCTGGCCGGTCGGGTGGCCGTGCGTCAGCGCGGAGAGTTCGACGGCGAGGTCGAAGGTCTCGCCGAGCGTCTGCCGGTCGCCGAGACGCGCGCCGAGGAGCCCGACCGGCGCGATGCGCATCACCGTGCCGCAGCCCTTGCTGTCGTTGCGCGGGTGCTGGCCGGGGAAGCGCGTGTCCAGCAGCGCCGTGATGCAGGTCTTGCCCGGCGCCCGGCGGGCGTGAAGCTCAGGGTGGCCGACCAGCCAGCCGGGCTCTCCGGTGTCGGCTTCGACGGCCGGCTCGATGCCCTGGGTGCGGAGCCAGCGCAGCAGGGCGCGCGCCCCGATGGCGCCCCACGCGGCCCGGCCGTGGACGCGCTCCCCGACGACGGCGCGTAGCAGACCCTCGGCGGTGAAGAGCGTCATCTGGGTGTCGTCGGTGATGCAGCCGAGGCCGTCAAAGGCCGGCGCGTAGCGGGTGATGCCGGTCGGGCCGAAGCGTGCGAGGATCTCGTCGCGGCGCCGGAACTCGACCGGCGCGCCGAGCGCGTCGCCGACGGCGCCGGCGAGCAGGCAGCCGGTGAAGCGGTCCTTTGGCTGGATCAATGGCGACTCCTGTTCGACTCCGTTGATGTCTCGTCGCGCCCCACGGCGCGGCGGTCGGCCGCCCGGGGAATCGCGGATGCGCGTGGCGGCGAGCGGCGCAGCGTGGTCAGGAAGAGCACGGCGGGATCGCTTCCGTCCCTCGGTCGTCCGGCGATCGCGTTCATGAGTGTCGTGGCGCCAGGGAAACCAGCCCCTGGTAGGCGACGGCGAATCCGCCGTTCCGGATGGGTTGCCCCATGACCTCCTCGTCCGCCACGTCCGTTCGATCGGGGTATTTCATGCACGCGAGTCCGACGCTCGCAAACAGCGGCAAGGCCTGGCGCTGCGCGGCCCACTCGAGGAAGCGCTGGGTCGTCAGGGCATCGATCTTCCCCTTGTCCGGATACATCGCGGTGCGCACCAGCACGAGGGCAGGGCGACCTTCGAGCCTGCCGATGATCTGAGGATCCCGGTCGAAGTCCACGTTGACGACTTCGACCTCGATGCCTTCCTTCCGCACGTGAGGCAGGATCCTCTCGATGCCGAACCGGTGGATCTCCGCCGCGGTCATGAGTGCGTACTTCACGGCGCCTCTCCCAGGGAACAGGGCTCGTGGCCGGCATGATGCCGGGGCGCCCGCCGCGTGCGTGGCGCGCCAAGTGGCCTTCCTCTCCCGGAGCACCCCTGGCGCGGGCTGGAGGGCTGCGCGTCGCCTTCCCGCGCCACGCCGGGCCAGCCAACGGAAGGCGGGACAGCGAGCCAGATCATCGAGGGCCTCCGGGGTGGCTGTTCGGCCGGATCGACCGGGCGGCGAAGCGCGCGCTGCGACCGATGGCCAGCAGGATGGAGCGTGCCGGCAGCGCTTCTCGGGGACCGGCACGGCGGCGTGCATCAGCCGGAGACGCTGACTGCGATCTGGCGCGCGAGGGCGGACGCCTTGGGGCTGGGGTGTCCCACCGGCCTTTACTCGCTTTCCCCGGTCGGCCGTGCGCCGTTTGGCACAGCTGGGGCACAGATCTGTCACAGGGAAGTTGGCGCGCCCGGAGGGTCGCAGCGGGCGGCGTTCTGGCGATGCCTTGAATGGCATCGCCAGCCGCCCGCGAGGGCGAGGCATGGATGCCGAGCGGGGTGACCGCAAGGACGCAGGCCGCGGTCACGAACGAAGTTGGCGCGCCCGGAGGGTCGCAGCGGGCGGCGTTCTGGCGATGCCTTGAATGGCATCGCCAGCCGCCCGCGAGGGCGAGGCATGGATGCCGAGCGGGGTGACCGCAAGGACGCAGGCCGCGGTCACGAACGAAGTTGGCGCGCCCGGAGGGATTCGAACCCCCGACCTACAGCTTCGGAAGCTGCCACTCTATCCGACTGAGCTACGGGCGCGGACTCGCAAGTCTAGCAGTGGCGCGGTCGGGCTGCGCGGTCCGTTGCCCGAAGGACGGGCTAGGCGGGACGGAGCTCAGTGCAGCCGCTCGATCGGCAGCAGCCGGCCGTCGGGCAGCGTCAGCGTCGCGCGGCGCGGGGTCTCGAAGTCGAGCTCGATGGGACCTGCGTCGGTGGTGGCCGACGCGAACTTGCGCAGGCTTCCGCCGAGCGTCGGGCCGCCGGTCGCGCGCTGCCAGCGCCCGGCGTAGCGCGTGGCGCTCGCCATCGCGCCGCTCGAGGCGAGCCAGCCGGGGCGGCCGTCGGCGTCGAAGAAGTAGGCGACGATCAAGAGGCGGTCGCCCTGGACCTCGAGCGCGAAGCCGCGTCCGGGCTCATCGCGGTTCCACCAGAAGCCGGCCTGCGGGAAGCCGGGATTCGCTGGGATCGGCGCGCCGCTGCCGCCGAAGGCGTGGCGCGCGAAGCCGAGCGCGGCGCGCGGCAGCTGGACGCCGATGCGGTCCGCGGTCGCAAATCCGGATCCGACCGGCATCGGCGCGGGATCGGGCGTGGCCGGCCGCCACGCGCCGACGAGGCTCTGGCCGCCGGTCGGCCGCGCGAGGCCGTCCTTCACGCCGACGCGCGCGCCGGTGTAGCGCGCGACCAGTCGCCGCCACTCCGGGCGGCCGTCGTCCGCGTGATGGAGCACCAGCTGGGTCGAATGACCGCCGCCGACCTCGTGGAACAGCGCGCGCCCGGGCGCACTCTCGTCGACGAACCAGCCGGTCGCCGGCCGCGCCGCGCCGGGCAGCAGCACGACGAAGTCGAGCCAGGCCTGCACGTCGGCGATCTGCGCCAGCGTGAGCCGGTCGCGCAGGCCGCGCATCGACGGGATCACCTCGATCGCGGTGAGGACGCCGCCGTCGACCCGCGCCGCCGAGCCGGGCCGGTCGCGCATCGGGTCCGACTCGTGGCAGCGCATGCAGGTGCTGCGGTAGACCTCGAGGCCGCGCGCGGCCGCCGGTGGCAGCTCCGGAAGCTCGGCTGCGGGCACCGGCCCCAAGGCCAGGAGGCCGACGGCGATCGCGACGATTCGTCCGGGGCGCGAGCGCGCGGCAGCGTGAACGGTCATCAACGAAGCGTGCATCCCGGATATGGCGTTCCGGTGACATCGGCGTCGTTATGGCGTCGAGGCCGTCCACCGGTCTGCGGATTGCGGCGGCGCCGACGCCCGGCGCCCGGGGCGTCCCGGCGGCTCCGTGACGACGGACGCGAAGACGCGCGATGATCGGGCGCACCAAACCCCGAGGCGCACCAAGAGCGATGGCCGAGCCCAAGGCGCCCGATGCCGAGCCCCTGACCTGGACCGCGGGCATCGCCTGCTTCCTCGGTGTGCTGAGCCTCGTCGGCGTGCTCTGCTTCCACTTCCCCGAGTGGCTGACCAGCCGCGAGTTCCGCGCGCACTACACCGAGGGCTTCGCGCGCGGCCTGCTGCTGGCGGGTCTGGTCGCGGCCTTCGTACTGGGCACGCGGAGCCTGCTCATCGGCCGGGCGCGCCGCGTCGCGCTGGTCGCGGTCGGCAGCGCGACGCTGGCGCTGCTGCTCGGCGGCGCGACGGTGCCGCTCGACCCGATCGCGCCGACGCCGTTCTCGTTCGGGCTCGACTGGTTCGCGATCTCGCTGTTCGCGACTGCGCTGGTGTTCGTGCCGGTCGAGCGTGCGCTCTCGGCGCGGCCGCAGCCGGTGCTGCGGCCCGAGTGGCGCACCGATCTCGGGTATTTCTTCATCGGCCACGTGCTGATCCAGGCAGTCCTGATCAGCGTGACCGCGATCACCGGACTTGCGCTCGCGTGGGTCGCGTGGGAGCCGCTCGCGCGCGCCGTCGGCGGCCTGCCGTGGTGGCTGCAGTTCCCGCTCGCGGTGCTGGTCGCGGACCTTGCGCAGGCGCTGCTGCACCGCGCGTATCACCGGGTGCCGTGGCTGTGGCGATTCCACGCCGTGCACCACTCGAGCCGCCACGTCGACTGGCTGGCCGGATCGCGGATGCACCTCGTCGAGGTGTTGCTGACTCGCAGCCTGGTGCTGCTGCCGCTGCTGGCGCTCGGTTTCGCACCCGGCGTCGTCAATGCCTACGTGGTGCTGGTCGGGGTGCAGGCGGTGCTGGCGCACGCGAACCTCGGGGTCGACTTCGGCTGGCTCGAGCGCGTCGTCGTGCTGCCGCGCTACCACCACTGGCACCACGCGCGTGATCCGGCCTATGCGGACGCGAACTACGCGATCCACCTGCCGCTGGTCGATCGGCTGCTGGGCACGTATCGGCTGCCGGCGTCGGGCTGGCCCGCGGAGTACGGCCTGCATGATCCCTCCGAGGTGCCGCCCGGGATCCTCCGACAGCACCTCGCGCCGTTCCTGCCCCGGCGCGCCCGCCATGGAGGCTCCGCATGAATCCCACCCACGCCCTCTCCGCTGTCGCGCTCTCGATCGTCGCGTTCCTGACGCCGCCCGCGCTCGAAGCCCGCGGCGAGGCCACGATCAGCGGTCGCGCCAGCGTCACCGACGGCGATTCGCTCGAGATCCGCGGTGAGCGGATCCGGCTGCACGGCATCGACGCGGTCGAGGCCCGGCAGCAGTGTCGCGACCGCGACGGCCGGTCCTGGCCCTGCGGCCGCCGCGCGGCCTTCGCGCTCGAGGACGCGATCGGTGGCCGCACCGTGCATTGCCGCGTCCGCAACCGCGACGACTACGGCCGCGTGGTCGCGCAGTGCTTCGCCGGGGGTACCGACCTCTCGGCGGCGATGGTCGAGCGCGGCTATGCGATCGTGCTGCGGCGCTACGGCCGCGAGTACGTGCCGCTCGAGGACCGCGCGCGCGCGGCGCGCGTCGGCATCTGGGATGGCGAGTTCGAACGGCCGGGCGCGTGGCGGGCGCGCGAGCGCGGGCGGCGCTGAGGTCGTCTGCCGGTTCGCCGCGGACGCCTCGGCACCTGGCGCCTCATCCGGCGGCGCGCGCGGCCTGGTAGCCGATCGCGACGCCGATCGCGGCGAACACCAGCAGCGAGTAGACGACGTAGGCGGCCGCAAAGACCACGACGGCCTTCACCGCGACGCCGATCGTGCGCCCGAACAGGCCGAGGCAGGCCCACGCGTAATAGCCCGTGCAGGCGACGAGGAACAGCCAGAACAGCGCGGTCGCCCAGGATCCCGGCTCGCCGAGGGTCGCGAGCATGATCGGCAGGAAGGCAAGGCAGGTCACCGCGTAGATGTAGCAGTTGAAGACGAAGTGCTCGGGCAGCGTCAGTCCGCTCCGGCGGAACGCAAGTCGCGTGCCGAGTGCCAGCACCGGCAGGAACACGAGATACAGCGCCAGCTGCCAGCGCAGCACGACCTCGAGGATGCTGCCCTCGGCGAAGTATTCGGGCGGCAGCGCGCGCTCCATCTCCGTGTACTGCCAGGCGCCCCAGTGGGTCAGCGAGACCAGCACGATCAATGGCGCCAGCACGATCATCAGGAAGCGCGCCGGGCGGGTCAGCCGCGGATCCCGGCGCTCGATCCAGCGCCGCACGGTCGTGCCGGGATCGCGCAGCAGGCCGAGCAGCGTGTGCGTGAAACCGCGATCGGTGCTGACGAACTCGTCGACGAAGTCGCGCAGAACGGCGCCCAGCGTCAGGCGCTCGGCCGAGCCTCCGCTGTCCTGCCGCTCATCGCGCATCGGCGACCCCCGCGTTGCGAGACCGCCGAAGGTAGCAGCGCGGACGGCGAAGGTCCTGTCGAGGGATCACCCGCGGCCGGCGACGAGCTCGGCCGCAAGCCGCCGCGCCGCGCCGAAGTCGCCGGCCTCGCCCGCGAGTGACGGATGGCCGAGGGCGTGCATCGCCGCGAGCGTGCGGCGGGGCTGCTCGGCGAGCCCCTCGACGATCACTCGGATGCCGAGCCGATGGGCGCGGTCGAGGAACTGACCCAGGGCGGTCGCGCCCGAGGCGTCGATCAGCGGCACCCGCCCGAGGCGCAGGATCAGCGCCTTCGGCGGCTGGAAGTACTGGTCGAGCAGGTCGTCGAGGCGGTTCGCGACCGCGAAGAACAGGGGGCCTGCGACCTCGTAGACCTCGACCCCGGCCGGCAGGCCGCTGCGCGCGTCGCGGTCGCCGCGGGCCTCGGCGTCGTCGGGTTCGGGCTCGACCAGCTGGACCCCCTGCGCGATCTCGACCACGCCCGCCATCCGGTGCATGAAGAGCAGCGCCGCCAGCACGACGCCGACCTCGATCGCGACCGTGAGGTCGACCGCGACGGTCAGCGCGAAGGTCGTCAGCAGCACGACGCGATCGCCGACCGGACCGCGCATCAGGTGGCGGAAGGATTCGAGCTCGGCCATGTTCCAGGCCACGATCAGCAGCACGCCGGCCAATGCGGCCAGCGGCACGTAGCCCATCAGCGGCGCGATCGACAGGACGATGACCAGCAGGAACACGGCGTGCGCCATGCCGGCGACCGGCGAGCGCGCGCCGGCGCGGACGTTGGTCGCGGTGCGGGCCAGCGCGCCCGTGGCCGGCAGCCCGCCGACGCAGGCCGAGGCGACGTTGGCGACGCCCTGCGCGACCAGTTCGGCGTTGCTGCGGTGGCGACCGCCGCACATGCCGTCGGCGACCACCGCCGAGAGCAGCGACTCGACCCCGGCGAGGAAGGCGATCGTGAAGGCGGTCGGCAGCAGTTCCGCGGCTCGCTCGAAGGGAATCGTCGGCAGGGCCAGGGTCGGGAGCGCCAAGGGAATGCCGTCGGGAAAGCGCATCGCGATCGTTTCGACCGGCAGGCCGAGGAGCAGCGCCGCAACGCTCGCGGCGAGGATCGCGACCAGCATCGACGGCGAGGTCGGTCGCCAGCGGCGCATCGCGACCACGACCGCGATCGTCGCGGCGGCCAGCAGGATCGCCGACGGCGTGACGCGGTCCCAGTGCTGCGCATAGGCCGCGATGCGGGCGCGGAACTCGGCCGGCACCGGGCCCATCTCGAGCCCGAGCGCGTCCTTGACCTGCGACAGCGAGATGCTGACCGCGATGCCGGCGGTGAAGCCGGTGATCACGGGCTTGGGCATGTAGCGCATCCACGTGCCGACGCGCAGCAGGCCGGCGACGACCAGCATGCCGCCGGCCATCAGCGTCGCCAGCAGCAGGCCGCCGTGGCCGAAGCGTTCGATGGTCACGAACACGACCGGGATGAAGGCGGCGGTCGGCCCGCCGATCTGCACCCGTGACCCGCCCAGCAGCGAGATCAGGAAGCCGGCGACCACTGCCGTCACGAGGCCCCTGTCGGGCGTCGTACCGCTCGCGATCGCGATCGCCATCGCGAGCGGCAGCGCGACGACGGCCACCGTGAGCCCGGCGACCAGGTCGGCGCGCAGGTCGGCCAGGCCGTAGCCGCGGCGGAGCACGCTCGCGAGCTTCGGCACGAAGGGCGCGAGGCGATCCGGCGTCGGCCGGCTGACCGGGGTCGGGAGGCGTTCCATCGCGGATCAGCGCGTTCGAAGGCAGTGCGGACGGCGGCGAGTGTCGGTCACCAAGCCGGAACGCGGCCTGATCGACATCCATCGAGGACAGTCGATCAAGGCTGTCGACAGGACCTGCGAATCATCGCATGCTGCGCGCCTCCACCATTCAGGGTCCCTGCCATGCGCCTCATCCGCGGCCTGTTCTGGTTCCTGCTGCTGCTCGTCGCCGGCCTCGTCGCCGGCGCCTTCGTGATCCCCGAGCGGGCCGCGGCCGAGCGCAGCATCGAGATCGCGCGGCCGGCCGCGGTGGTCTACGCGCTGGTCGACGGCTACGGACGCTTCAACGACTGGTCGCCGTGGGCGGAACTCGACCCGTCGGCGCGCTACACCTTCGAGGGCCCGCGCCGCGGCGTCGGCGCGCGGATGACCTGGGCCAGCGAGGATCCGTCGGTCGGCCGCGGCGAGCAGTCGATCGTCGAGGCCGAGCCCTACGCGCGCGTGGTCCACCGCGTGGTGTTCGACGGCCGCCAGGAATCGCTCGCGACGATGACGCTCGAGCCGGTCGCGGGCGGCACCCGCGTCCGCTGGCGGCTCGAGGCCGACTTCCCGCTGCGGATCGGCGGCAGCTTCTTCGACGACCTCGTCGGGCGCTGGTTCTCGACCCTGCTCGACCGCTTCGTCGGCGCCGACTACGAGCGCGGCCTCGTCCGGCTGAAGGCCTTGGCCGAATCGCTGCCGGACGTCGACGTGGCCGGGCTCGAGGTGAGCGAGGGTGACTCCGATGGCGGACCCGCCTACGCGATCCCCGGGCTCGAGGCGACGACCGATCTCGCCGGAACCAGCGCGGTGCTGGGACCGGCGATCGCCGAACTGCTGGCCTTCGCCGAGCGCCGCGGCATCGCGGTCGACGGCGCGCCGTACACGGTGATCCGCGGCCACGCCGATGGCCGCTGGCAGTTCGACGCGGCGATCCCGGTGGTCCGCAACGACGCGCCCGGCGCGGGTCGCGTCGTCGCCACCGAGGCCGCGACGGGTCGCCACCTCGACTTCCGGCACGTCGGCGACTGGGCCTCGCTCGAGACGACGCATGCCAGGGCCGAGGCGTGGCTCGCGATCGAGGGACTGCGCGAGGTCGGCGCGCGCGAGGAGCACTACCGCACCGACCCGCCATTCCCGGCGGATGCGACCGGCGACGTGATCGTGCGGGTCTACGTCGACTAGCCGGCGGCACCTTCGCCCGTCAGCCGAAACCCGACAGGCCCGCGAGGATCGCGGCCGGTCGAGGCGCGGCCGGCGCGCCGGTCGACCAGACCGGGACCGGTCTGCCATCGAGGGTGGCCTGTCGATCCCCGGCGAGCCAGCGGCGCAGCGCGACCCGGTCGGCATGGGGGGCCAGCACGGCGACGAGGACCTCGACCGGCCGCGTCAGCGCGCGGTCGCGGCGCGGCACGAGCCACGTCGTGCAGGCCGGCAGCAGATGGTGGAGCGGCAATGCGACGAGGTCGCCGTCGTCCGGTTCGAGCGCCATCTCCGAGATCACGCCGATTCCGAGGCCCGCCCGGACCCACGCCTTGATCGAGGCCGCGTCGAGTGTGCGCGCGGCGATCCGTGGCGCGAGTCCGTGCTCGGCGAAGCAACGCATCAGGCTCGCGCCGTCGCGAAGCGCCGCGGCGTGGCCGACCAGTGGCTCGGCGGCCAGAGCCGCCAGCGTGGGCCGGACCGAACTGGCGAGCCGATGCCCGCGCGGGACGATCACGACGCGCTGCCAGCGCCAGCACGGAATCGCGGGCACCGACGGTGGCTCGAGGCCGGATGTGCTGACGACGACGGCGTCGACCTCGCCGGCGTCGAGCCGCGCCAGCGCTTCCTCGCGTTCGGCCGGGTGGACCTCGATCGCGACGTCGGGCAGGCGTTCGCGCAGCTCGGCCAGCACTCGCGGCAGCGCATAGCGGGCCGGCGTCGCGGCGGCGGCAATCGCGAGGCGGCCGCCGTTGTCCTCGCGCAGCCCGCGCGCCATCGCGCGGATCGACTCGGCCTCGGCCAGCAGCGCGCGCGCGTGGTCGACGACGCGTCGGCCCTCGGGTGTCAGGCCCTCGAGGCTGCGTCCCCGCCGTCGAAAGAGCCCGAAGCCGAGTTCGCTCTCGAGCTGGCGGATCTGCTTCGAGAGGCCCGGCTGCGTCGCATGGATGCGGGCCGCGGCGGCGGTGACGTGCAGGCCGGCGTCAACGATGGCGACGAGGGCGCGGAGCTGGACGAGGGTCATGGGGCGAATCCGGACGATGGGCGGGCAGGGACGAGGGCGGCACCGACTCGACTCGGCACCGACACATCGCCATGGCCCCGCGCATCGCGTCCGCGCGCATCCGCCTCGTTCCCCGCCGGTCGCCTCGGACCGGATCCAGCGCCCGACGTTAGTCGCAGGCCCGCGTGCCGTCCAGCGCCTGCGGGCGCTCATGCCGGATCGGCATGAGCCGGGCCCAGGAATCATTTGTTGCGACGCAGCTTCCGCCGGACGATCCAGTGCCCGCGCCGCATCGGCGCGATCACCGGAGAAGACCGATGTCCCCCGTCCGTCGCCTGCTGCTGGCCGTCCTGTCCACCGCCGTCCTGGTCCCGGCATCGTCCGTCCCGGCCTCGTCCCTCGAGGCCGCCGGATCGCCGCGCGAGCTGCGCCTCGATTGGGCGACCTACAACCCGGTCTCGCTGGTGCTGCGCGAGCAGGGCATCCTCGAGCGCCGCCTCGCCGACCGCGGGATCGCCGTGCGCTGGGTCCAGTCGCACGGCTCGAACAAGGCGCTCGAGTTCCTCAATGCCGGCTCGATAGACTTCGGCTCGACCGCCGGCGGCGCCGCGCTGCTCGGGCGCGTCCATGGCAATCCGATCCGGACCGTGCACGTCTACTCGCAGCCCGAGTGGGCGAGCCTCGTGGTGCGCGGCGACAGTCCCATCACCCGGCTCGCCGACCTTCGCGGCAAGCGCATCGCCGCGACCCGCGGAACCGACCCGCACCTGTTCCTGCTGCGCGCGCTGGTGACGGTCGGGCTCAGCGAGCGCGATGTCGAAGTCGTGCTGCTGCAGCATGCCGATGGCCGGACCGCGCTGCTGCGCGGCGACGTCGATGCGTGGGCGGGCCTTGATCCGCTGACCGCCGCGGCCGAGCTCGAGCATGGCGTGCGCCTGATCTACCGCAATCCCGACTTCAACAGCGGTGGCGTGCTGAACGTGCGCGAGGCCTTCGCCGAGCGGCATCCGGCGTTGGTGCGCGAAGTGCTCGACGCCTACGCCGAGGCCCGTGACTGGGCGCTCGCGAATCCCGAGGCGTTGGTCGCGCTGCTGGCCCGAGAGGCGCGCTTGCCCGAGCCGGTGGTCGCGCGCCAGCTCGAGCGCACCCGGCTCGACACCGGGCCGCTCGACGACTCGGCCCGAGCCCGGATCGCGGCCGCCGGCGCCGCGCTGCGCGACGCTGGCGTGATCCCGTCGACGACCGACCTCGATGCCGCACTCGCGGCGCTGATTCCGGATCGGGTACCGGTCCTTCCGGTCGCGTCCGCTCGCTGATCGATCGCCGGTCGATCGCCCGATCGGGGTCCGCCATGAAGGCAGCCGACATCGCACTCGATCCACCGGCGCCGCGCGCCGCGCGGCCGCGCGGGGCCGACCTCGCGCGCCTCGCGCTGCCGGTCGCGCTGCCGGTGGGTCTCGCGTGCGCGTGGGAAGCCGCGGTGCGCGGCGGTCTCGCGGAGGGTCGCCTGCTGCCGCCACCATCGGCCGTGCTCGCGACGCTGCGCGCGCTCGCCGAAAGCGGCGACCTGTGGCACCACGCGCTGGCTTCGCTCACCCGGGTCGGCAGCGGCTTTGCGCTCGGCGGCGCGGCCGGAATCGTGCTCGGCGCCGGCTGCGCGGCGCTGCCGACGCTGCGCGCTGCGCTCGATCCGACGGTCCAGGCGCTGCGCGCGATCCCGTCGATCGCCTGGGTGCCGCTGTTCATCCTGTGGCTCGGCATCTTCGAGGCCTCGAAGATCGCGCTGATCGCGCTCGGGGTGTTCTTCCCGGTCTACCTCGGCGTGCTCGGCGCCGTCCTCGCGGTCGATCGCCGGCTGGTCGAGGTCGGCCGCGTGTTCCGGCTTGGCCGGTTCGCGCTCGCGCGCCGGATCCTGCTGCCCGCGGTGCTGCCGGCCGTCGTGCTGGCCCTGCGCGCCGGGCTCGGACTCGGATGGATGTTCGTGGTCGCGGCCGAGCTGATGGGTGCGTCCGAGGGGCTCGGCTACCTCTTGCTCGACGGCCAGCAGACCGGCCGCGCGGTCCAGATCGTCGCCGCGATCGTGGCCTTCGGCGTGCTCGGCCGCTTGACCGACCTCGTCCTCTCGGCGGCCAGCCGGCCACTGCTGGCCTGGCAGGACGACCTCGCCCGGAGCCAGGCGGCGACATGAACGGCTCGCCGCCCGTGCTCTCGCTGCGCGCGGTCGCCCACCGCTACCCGGGAAGCCGCAGCGCGACCCTCGAGCACATCGACCTCGACCTGCACCGGGGCGAGATCGTCGCGCTGCTCGGCGCCTCGGGCTGCGGCAAGACCACGTTGGTGCGCATCCTTGCCGGCCTCGACCGGCCGGCTGCCGGCACGATCCTGCTCGACGGCCAGCCGTTGTCCGGCCCGCACGCCCGGATCGGCATCGTGTTCCAGGAGCCGCGCCTGCTGCCATGGCTGCCGGTTGCCGCCAACGTCGGCTTCGGTCTCGCCGGGCTCGGGCGCGCGGAGCGCGACCGGCGCGTCGCGGAGGCGCTCGCGCGGGTGCAGCTCTCCGGCTACGGCGAGCGCTGGCCGCGCGCGCTGTCGGGCGGACAGGCCCAGCGGGTCGCGCTCGCGCGCGCGCTGGCGACCGCGCCGGAACTGATCCTGATGGACGAGCCCTTCGGCGCGCTCGACCCGGCCACCCGGTCGGCGCTGCAGGACCACGTCGCGGCCCTCTGGTCCGGCAGCGACGGCGCCCTGCTGCTGGTCACGCACGACGTCGACGAGGCCCTCGTGCTCGCCGACCGGATCGTCGTGATGGCGCCGAACCCGGGGCGGATCGCGACGACGGTCGCGGTGCGGCTGCCGCGCCCACGGCGGCGCGACGGCCACGACCTGCGCGCGCTGCGATCCAGCGTCCTCGATGTCCTCGGCAACGCCGATCCCCGCTGCCGCTCGCTCGCGATCGGCTGACCCGCGAGCGCACGCAAATCCGGTCCAAACCTCTCCGGAGTCCCGACATGTCCCGATCCCATCCCGCCCTTCGTCCCCTGGCGCTCGCCGTCGCCGTCGCGCTGTCCGGCCCGGCGCACGCGGCCGATCCGCCCGCGATCGCGGCCCTCGAGGCGCGCATCGCGGAACTCGAGCGCCGACTGGCCGCGCTGACCGCCGAGCGCGACGGCCCTGCGCCGGCAACCGCAAGTGCCGCGCCGGGCGCCCGGCCACCTGCGGGCCCGCCGCCGATCCAGCCGACGGCGATCCTGCCGAATGCACCGCCGGGCACCCGATTCTCGGTGACCGGCTTCCTGCGCACCGACGCGCTGGCGACGCGGACCGGCGATGGCGAGCTGCCGGATGGCTCGATCGGTCGCGACCTGTACGTGCCCGGGCAGATCCCGGTCGGCGGACTGCCCGAGGGCATGGATCTCGACGCGCACACCAAGTGGACGCGCTTCACGCTCGGGCTCGACCATGACGACGGCGCCGGCGACGTGATCGCCGGCCGACTCGAACTCGACCTGTTCGGCAACGCGCTCGGCAACAAGCAATCCACCAACACCTACGGGCTGACCGTCCGCCATGCGTGGTTCTCGTGGAACCGATGGCTGATCGGCCAGACCTGGACCAACTTCGGCGACATCGGGGCGCTGGTCGATGGCGTGGACATCGTCGGCGCGACCGACGCCCAGGTCTTCGTGCGCCAGCCACAGCTGCGCTACACCGCCGGCCCGTGGAGCGTCAGCCTCGAGAACCCCGAGACCACGTTCGTCCCGGCGAGCGGCGGACCGCGGGTCGCCTCCGACGACAACGACCGTCCGGATCTCACGCTTCGCTACACGCATCGCGCGGCGTGGGGATTCGTCGGCGCCGGGCTGCTGCTGCGGCAGCTCGCCTACGAGACCACCGGGCCGAACGCGATCGACGCGACCGCGACCACGCTCGCGCTGAACGTGAGCGGCAGGATCGCGCTCGGAGCCGCCGACGATCTGCGCTTCTCGCTGACCGCGGGCGAGGGCCTTGGGCGCTACGTCGGCCTCGGCATCGCGAGCGACGCGGTGCTGGACCGCGCGGGCGCGCTCGACGCGGTTCCGGGCCGCGCCGCGCTGGTCGGCTGGCGGCACGTGTTCTCGCCGTCCTGGCGCGTCAACCTGTACGCCGCCGCCTCGCGCTTCGACCACGACGACGCGGTTGCCGGCGGCACCGTGACGCGGGCGACGCGCTCGGTCAGCGCGAACGTGTTCTACACGCCGGTGCCGAAGCTCGACCTCGGCGCCGAGTGGCGCCTCGCGCGGCGGGAACTCGAGAACGGCGCGCGCGGCGACCTGCGCCGCTGGCACCTGCTGGCGCGCTACTCGTTCTAGCGGACCCCGGGCGCGGGTTCCCGACGCGGCCGCGATGGGACCTGCGACCGGCGCGTCCGGACCGCCGTCCGGCGCGGCTCAGACCGGCCCGCCGAGCAGGTTCCAGCGCCACAGCAGCCACACGGTGACCGCGAGCCACAGCACGCCGAGCGTGTGCAGCGCCTTCGAGAACCCGCGCCAGCGGCTGCGCCAGACCCACGGCAGCATCAGCACCTGGACCAGCGTGAACAGCGCGGCGACCGGCGCGATCAGCAGCGCGACCTGCCAGGCCCGGGTCGGGTACGCGAACAGGGTCTCGTCGCCGAGGGTCGCGAACGTCGTGAGCGCGGCCCCGGCAACGACGGCGAACAGGATCCAGACCAGCGAGGCGAGCGCGGCGACGAACTGCGGCAGCAGCGCATCGGGCCGCGCGACCGGTCGTCGGCGCGACGCGCGCACGAGCCGCACGAGGCTCGCGACCGCGATCAGCACCGCGCCGAGCACGCCGATCACGACTGCCTGCGGATGGCCGAAGAAGCCGATGCGGTCGGAGACCAGCACGCCCGAGGGCGCCGCCAGCGCGCGCACCCGGCCGCCGTCGTCGACGAGGAACGCGACGCGCCGATGGCCGCCGTCCTCGCGGAAGCGGTTCGGGCCATCGGGCAGGTAGCGCAGGGTCTCGATCGGCGAGGCGACGATCAGCGCATCGGCGGTGGACTGGACCTGCGTGATCGCGCCGGACAGCGACAGCACCAGCGCGTCGGGGCTGCGCCATGGGCGGCGGTTGGACAGGTAGGAGCCGGCATACCGCCCGAGGTCCTCGCGGGTCGCGGCCGCGCCGCCCGGCGCGGGTGGGCGGGCGGCCGGGTCGAGGAACTCGACCAGGCGCACCGGAAACTCGGCGGCGAATCGGCGCCCGGTCGCGGTGTTGGTCGAGACGAAGACCGCGAGGTCGAGCGTCGGCACCAGCACCAGGTTGGAATGGAAGTACAGCGTGGCGCCGCCATGGCCGAAGGTGTCGTGCGGACCGACGCGGTCGGTGATGAAGCCGTGCGCGAGGCCGTTGAGGCCCTCGGCGTTGGCGAACAGCACCTCGCGAAGGCGTGCGTTCGTGTCGGGCCCGAGGATGCGCCCGCCGTCGAGCGCGCCGTCGCCGAGCAGCGCGGCGGCGAAGCGCAGCATGTCCGGCGCGGTCGACGAGGCGCCACCCGCCGCGGCCGTCTGCGCGATGTGCTCGATGGGCTTGGCGACGAAGCGCCCGGCCTCGCGCGCGAAGCCGGTCGCGAGATCCTCGGCGAGCGGGCCGTCCAGCCGCCGCGCGTCGCGGAGGCCCGGCTCGCGCAAGGTCGTGCGCGCCATGCCGAGCGGACCGAAGAGGTGACGCTCGGCGTAGTCCTCGAACGGCATCCCGGACACGTGGGCGACGACGGCGCCGAGCAGTGCGACCGAATAGTTCGAGTAGACCGCCTCGCGGCCGGGCGGCCGCACGCGCCGCGGCCGATGCCGGACGAGGTATTCGTCGGCCGGCAGGACGGCGGCAGGATCGCGCACGAAGAGATGTCCCAGCGCGAGGTCCTCGTAGCCGGCGGTGTGGGTCAGCAGGTGCCGGATCCGGATCGGTTCCGGGTAGCCGTCGTCCGGGACGCGCAGGCGCTCGGGCAGGCGCTCGTTGACGACATCGTCGAGCGACAGCCGGCCCTGCTCGACCAGCTGCATCGCCGCAACGTAGGTGAAGGTCTTCGAGATCGACGCGATCCGGAACAGGTGTCGCGCCGGATCGACCGGCTCGGCAGGTTCGAGGCGCGCGTGCCCGTAGCCGCGGACCAGCACCGGCCGCCCGCCGCGCAGAACGCCGACGGTCACGCCCGCGAGCCGGTCGCGCTGCCGGAACGACTCGACGACCCCGTCGACGAAAGCCTCGAGGCGCGCCTGGTCGGTGTCGGGAGCGGCGGCGATCTCGATCGGTGACGCCTCGCCGGTCGGCTCGTCGACCGGCTGGGCGACGGGTTCCGAGGGCGCGATCGCGGGCTCGACCGCAGCGTCCTGCGCCACGGCGGCAAAGCCGCACAGCGCGAGCAGCAGCAGGGTGGCCCGGATGGGGCGACGCAGGTTCAGGGTCGGCGATTCGGCCATCGGGGCTGGTTCCGTTCGGCGGGGGGGCGTCCGGCGCGGATCGCGCCGGACGCCGGTCGTCGCTCAGGCCGATCCGTCGAGCGGCGGAATCCGCAGCACCTGGCCCGGGTAGATCTTGTCGGGATCCTTCAGCATCGGCTGGTTGGCCTCGAAGATCTTCGGGTAGAGGCTCGACTTGCCGTACATCTTCTTCGCGATCGCGCCGAGCGTGTCGCCCTTCTGCACGGTGTAGGTCTTCGTGGTCCACTCGCTCGGCGCCTGCACGGCCTCGGCCGCGGCGCCATCGGCGGCGCTCATCGCGCTGGCCGCCTCGATCTCGGCCGGCGCCGGCGGCTGGCCGACGACGAGCCGATCATCGACCTTGCCGACCCCGGCGACGTTGCCGACGATCAGGATCACCTTCTCGCGCGTGGCCTGGTCGGGCACGTGGCCCTCGGCGATCAGGATGCCGTTCTCGAAGCGGAACGTGAGGCCGCTCGCGTCGATGCCGGCGTCGGCCACGTGCTGGCGCAGCGGCTTGTGTGGTTCGGCGTGCTTCTCGGGATCGGTGCCGCCGAAGATCTTGGCGCCGACCGAACGGGCGAAGTCGAGGATTCCCATGGTGCGTCTCCGTCGTGCCGGGCCGACGGCCGACCCGGATCGGGCCGAGTATGCGCCAAGTCGATGTCGGGGGCCTTCCGGCCCGATGCGGGCTACGATTGCGCCGGCGGCGACCGGCGCGTCGAGCGGGCGGGTAGCCCTGGTCCTGACCTGAGGGGGGGAGCATGTCGATCGAGATCCTGTGGTTCCTCGTCGGCGTCGTCGTGCTCGCGCTCGGCGCCGACTCGCTGGTGCGCGGCCTCGCCGGCCTCGGCGCACGGCTCGGCGCCGGCGCGTTCGCGATCGGCGTGCTGCTGACCGCCTTCGGCGGCTCGGCGCCGGACCTCGCGATCAACATCGACGCGGTCGTCGAGGGGCACGGGGCGCTGGCGCTCGGCAACATCATCGGCAGCTGCCTCGTCAACATCGGGCTCGGCATTGGCCTTTGCGCGCTGATCCGGCCGCTCGACGTGCACCTGCCGCTGCTGCGGCCGTTCGTGATCGCGCTGATGGGCGCCGGCATCGTGCTGCTCGCGGCCGCGCACAACGGCACCTTCGGGTTCCTCGATGGCGGCCTGCTGCTGGTCGCCTTCGCGACGCTCGGCGTGCTCGCGGTCCGCCACCGCGCGACCCGCGCGGCGCCGGCCACGGTCGCGGTGTTCGAGGCCGAGGGCACGACCCGGACCCACGTCGGACTCAATCTGCTGCGGCTCGCGATCGGGGCCGCGCTGACCTGGTACGGCGCGCGGATGGTCGTCGGCGAGGCCGTCTACCTCGCTGGGCAATGGCAGGTCAGCGAGCTGTTCGCGGGCCTGACGCTGGTCGCGATCGGCTCCTCGCTGCCGCAGCTCGCATTGATGGTCGTGGCCGCGATCCGCGGCCGCGGCGACGTGGTCGTGATGAGCGCGGTCGGCTCGAACCTCGTGAACCTGACCCTGATCCTCGGCGCCACCGCGATCCTCGAGCCGTACCCGGTCGCGAGCTCGCTGGTCCACCTCGAGATCCCGGCGCTGATCGCGTTCTCGGCGGTGCTCTACCCGCTGATCCGCGGCGATGCCCGGATCAGCCGCGCGGAGGGCGGAGTGCTGTTCGGCGCCTTCGTGGCGTTCACCGCGTTCCAGATCTGGCAGGTCGCCGCCGGCTGAACCCGGCACCGGCGACCGGCGACGCCTTCGCGTCCGAAGGTCGCGAGCGACCACGGCCGGAGCCACCCGGTCCCGCTATCCTCTCGCGCCCCGTTCGCCCGGATCGGACCCTGCATGCTGCTCGACCTCGGCATCCTCGCGCTCGGCGTCGCGATCCTCGCGGTCGGCGCCGACATCTTCGTGCGCGGCTCGTCCGCGATCGCCGAACGCTTCGGGATCAGCCCGTTCGTGATCGGTCTCGTGGTCGTCGGCTTCGGCACCTCGACGCCGGAGCTCGCCGTCAACCTGTCGGCGGCGCTCAAGGGCAGCACCGACATCGCGGTCGGCAACGTGGTCGGCAGCAACATCGCCAACGTGGCGCTGATCCTCGGCTGCGCGGCGCTGGTCACGCCGCTGGTCGTCCACCTGCGGATGGTCCGGCTCGAGCTGCCGATCATGATCGCGATCAGCGTCGGTCTCTGGGCGCTCGCGGCGGGCGGCGAGATCAGCCGGATCGAGGGCGGGATCATGGTCGCCGCCTTCGTCGCCTTCCTGCTGCTGCTGCTGCGGAACTCGAAGCAGGAATCGAGCGAGGTCGTCGCGGAGTACGCCGAGGAGGTCAGGCACGTCCGTTCGCCGTGGCTGACCGCCGTGTTCGTCGCTGGCGGCCTCGCGATGCTGATCGGCGGCGGCTGGCTGTGCGTCGACGCCGCGGTCGGGCTGGCCCGCGGACTGGGTCTCTCCGAGCTGGTGATCGGCCTCACGATCGTCGCGGTCGGCACGTCGCTGCCCGAGCTCGCGTCGTCGGTCGCGGCCGCGATCCGCGGCAACACCGACATCGCGATCGGCAACGTGATCGGTTCGAACATCTACAACGTGCTCTGCGTGCTCGGCATCACCGCGATGATCCAGCCGCTGCCGACCACCGGCGCGACGCTGATGTGGCTCGACCTGCCGGTGATGGTCGCGTTCGCGGTCGTGCTGGTGCCGATGATGATGGTCGCGATGCGGATCACGCGGCTGTCCGGCGCGCTGCTGCTGGCCGGCTACGCGGCCTACCTCTGGTACCTCGTCGAGTACTCGCGCGGCGCGGCCGCGGTGGCCGGCGTCGGCGGCTGACGCGGTGCGCGGCCCGGGCGGGAGATCGCAGCGCGCGTCAGCCCGCGTCGTGCGGCCGCTCCGGCGGCGGCGGCGGCTTCGTCGAATCGTCGATCGCCATCGCGCCCTTGACCATCATGTGCGCCGCGACCGGCGCGGTGATGAACACGAACAGCGTGATCAGGAGTTCGTGCGCCGGCGGCGCGCCGCCGCGCAGGCCGAACCACAGCATCGACGCGACCAGGATCGAGCCGATGCCGAGCGTCGTGACCTTAGTCGGTCCGTGCAGGCGCTTCAGGAAGTCGCCGAGCTTGGCGAGGCCGAAGGCGCCGACCAGCGCGAACGCGCCGCCGAAGACCAGCAGCGCGGCGACGACCGCATCGACCAGCGGCGGCAGCGGCGCGCTCATTCGACCACGTCCCCGCGTTCGAGGTAGCGCGCGAAGGCGACCGTGCCGACGAAGCCGAGCAGCGCGATGATCATCGCGGCCTCGAAGTAGACGCCGCTGTCGAGCCAGATCCCGAGCGCGATCAGCAGCGCGGTGGTGACGACGTACAGCGTGTCCAGCGCGAGGATCCGGTCGGGCAGGCCCGGGCCGCGCACCAGCCGGTAGAGCGCGAGGAAGATCGCCGCCCCGAGCATCGCGAGCACCCACGGCAGCACGGCGGCGGTCATTCGAGGATCTCCTTGAGCGGCCGTTCGTAGCGCTGCTTGATCTCGCGGATCGTCGCCTCGGGATCGTCGGTGTGGAAGCAGTGCACGAGGAGGTGCCGGCCGTCGGGCGACAGGTCCGAGGACAGCGTGCCCGGCGTCATCGTGATGATCCCGGCGAGCGCCGCGATCGCGTACGGATCGCGCACGTCGAGCGGGACCCAGAAGTAGGTCGGCCGGATCCGCGACTCCGGGCCGAGGATCCGGATCGCGAGGTCGATCGCGGCCTTGACGATGTCGTGGAGCACGAGCAGGAACAGCGCGAGCGCGCGCAGCGGCCGCCGGATCCGGGGCCGGTCGGGCTTGAGCCGCGCGACCAGGTGCGGGATCGCGAGCGCGAGCGCCGCCCCGAGCAGGCCGTGGCCGACGCTCGGGCCGTTCAGCAGCAGCCAGACGATGAGGATCGTCAGGCTGATGACCGGGTTCGGGACCAGGCGCGCGATCATCGGTCGCTCCCCGGACGTTCGACCGGACGCTGGCCGAGCACCGCTGCGATGTACGCGGACGGCGCGGCCAGCTGCGCGGCGGCCGCGCGCGCATAGGCGAGGACCGGGTCGGCCAGCACCGACAGCGCGAGGCTCGCGGTCAGCAGCGCGGCGAGCGGTGCGGTCTCGGCGAAGGCCGGTGCGGCGACCGGCGTCGTGGCGACGTGGCCTTTCGGCGGCGGCCGCCAGAACAGGTGCGAGCCGGCGCGCGCGAGCGCGACGATCACGACGAGGCCCGAGGCGAGGACCACGGTCCACAGCCACGCCCCGGACGGATGCGCGGCCAGCGCGTCGAGCAGGGCGACCTTGGCGACGAAGCCCGAGAGCGGCGGCAGCGCCGCGATCGACACCGCGGCGACGATGAAGGCGAGGGCGAGCGGGTCGCGGCGCCGGATCGCATCGTCGGTCCTGAGGCAGTCGCCGGCCGCCGGGCGATGCCGCAGCACGAGGTCGGCCAGCAGGAACAGCGCGGCCGCCGCCAGCGTCGAATGGACGAGGTAGTAGAGCGCGGCGCCGAGCGCGTCGGCGCCGCCGACGCCGAAGGCCGTGAACAGCGTGCCGGCCGACGCGACGACGAGATGGCCGGTGAGCGTCCGCAGCGACGGTGCCGCGAGCGCGCCGAGCGCTCCGAGCACGAGCGTCGCAAGACCGAGCGGCAGCACCCACGGCTCGGCGACGCCGGCGGCCGGGCCGGCCTCCGCGCCGAAGACCAGCGTGTGCACCCGGTAGACCGCGTAGATGCCGACCTTGGTCATGATCGCGAACAGCGCGGCGACGGCGGGCGTCGCCGCGGCATAGGTGCGCGGCAGCCAGAACCACAGCGGCAGCAGCGCGCCCTTGAGCGCGAACACGACCATCAGCAGCAGCGCGGCGGCCCGCACCAGCGCGACGTTCTCGTCCGGCGTCGCCGCGATCTTGGCCGCGAGGTCGGCCATGTTGAGCGTGCCGACGAGCCCGAACAGCACCCCGAGCCCGACCAGGAACAGCGAGGAGCCGGTCAGGTTCAGGATCATGTAGTGGGTCGCGCGCCTGAGCCGCTCGCCGTCGGCGGCGTGGACCAGCAGGCCATAGCTCGCGATCAGCAACACCTCGAAGAACACGAACAGGTTGAACAGGTCGCCGGTCAGGAACGCGCCGGCGATGCCCATCAGCTGGAACATCAGGAGCGCGTGGAAGTGCGCCTGGCGGGTGTCGAGGCCACCCGCGGCCGCGCTCGCGGCGACCGCGCCGAGGATCGCGGTCAGCAGCACCATCAGCGCCGACAGCCGGTCGACGACCAGCACGATGCCGACGTTCGACGGCCAGTTGCCGAGCTGGTAGACGAGGTACCCGCCGCGGTCGGCCAGCGTGACCAGCATCAGCGCGACGCCGAGCAGCGAAAGGCACGCCACCGCGACGACCAGCCGCCGCAGCCGCAGCGGGGCGTCGTGCAGCAGCAGCAGCAGGGCGCCCGCGACCAGCGGGATCAGCACCGGCAGGACGGGGAGGTGGTTCATCGGCCGTCCCCGTCGTCGGCGTCGACGTGGTCGGAGCCGTTGTCCTCGCGGCTGCGCAGCGCGACCACGACCAGCAGCGCGGTCATCGCGAAGCTGATCACGATCGCGGTCAGCACCAGCGCCTGCGGCACCGGGTCCATGTAGTTCGCGAGCGTCGGCGAGAGCCCCTCGCGGATCAGCGGCGGCTTGCCGAGCGCGAGCCCGCCGACCATGAACAGCATCGTGTTGACCGCGTACGACAGCAGCGTCAGTCCGAGGATCACGTCGAACGTGCGCGCCCGCAGCATCAGCCAGACCGCGCAGGCCACGAGCACCCCGATCGCGCTGGCGGCGAGCAGCTCCATCAGTCGCGCGCCTCCCAGCGGCTGACCTTGCCGAGCATCGCGAGCATCAGCAGGCAGGCCGCGAACACGACGAGATAGACGCCGGTGTCGAAGCCCATCGCGCTCGCGAGGTGGATCTCGCCGACCAGCGGCAGGTGGACGTGCGGGGTGCTCGAGGTCAGGAACGGGTGCGCGAACGCGAACGCGCCGATGCCGGTCGCCGCGGCGGCCAGCAGCCCCGCCCCGATCCAGCGGTTCCAGTCGTGGTCGAGGCGCTCGTCGACCCACTCGGAGCCGGCCGCGATGTACTGCAGGATCAGCGCGATCGCGAGCACCAGGCCGGCGATGAAGCCGCCGCCCGGCGCGTTGTGGCCGCGCAGGAAGAGATAGGCCGAGACCGCGACCGCGAGCGGCAGGATCAGCTGCGCGCAGAGGTTCAGCAGCAGCGAGTGCGGCGCCGGTCCCTTCGCCGCGAACGGCGTCAGCGCGGTCAGGCGCACGCGGTCGAGCAGCGCGTAGATCACGATGCCGGCGATCGCGAACACGGTGATCTCGCCGAGCGTGTCGAAGCCGCGATAGTCGACGATCACGGTGTTGACCGCGTTCGCGCCGCCGGCCTCGCTCATCGTCGTCGCAAGGATGTACTCGGCGATCGACGGGTGGGGCCGGGTCAGCACCATGTAGACGATCGCGGTCGTGCCGAGCCCGGCCGCGACCGCGATCGCGCCGTCGCGCCAGCGCGCGAGCCGCTCCGGCTCCGGCGGAGAGATCGCCGGCAGGTAGCGCAGCGCCATCAGCAGCAGCACCGTGGTGACCATGTCGACCAGCAGCTGGGTCAGCGCGAGGTCCGGAGCCGAAAGCAGCGCGAACACGAGGCTGACGCCGAGCCCGACGATGCCCATCGCGATCACCGCGACCAGGCGCCGGCGGTAAGCGACCGTGACCGTCAGCGCGCCGGCGACGATCAGCAGCCACAGGCCCACGGCCATCGGGCCGGCCGGCTGCGCCGGCTTGGTCGAGAGCGGGGCGGCCAGATCGACGAACGGGCTCGCGCCGACCAGCAGGATGAAGGCGAGCAGCCACAGCAGGTAGCCCTGGATGCGCCCGGTCTCGAGCGTGCGCGTGACCCGTTGCGCGAGCCCGATCAGCGCGGCGACGATGCCTTCGAAGGCGATCTTGCCGCGCGAGAGCAGGTCGATCCGGCGCGCGATGCCGCGCCGGTGCAGGATCGCGTACAGCGCGAGGCCACCGGCGAGGCTGATCGCGCTCATCGCGAGCGGCCAGTTGAAGCCGTGCCAGATCGCGAGGTGGTAGTCCGGAAGCGGGCCCTGCAGCACGCCGCCGGCGCCGAGCGCGAGCAGGTCGGCGACCACGAGGTTCGGCAGGATGCCGACCGCGAGGCACAGCACGACCAGGATCTCGACCGGCACCCGCATCAGCCGCGGCGGCTCGTGCGGCGTCTTCGGCGGGTGGCCCTTCGGCCCGAAGAAGGTCTCGTGGACGAAGCGCGCGCTGTACGCGACCGAGCAGATGCCGGCGAACACCGCCAGCACCGGCACCGCGAGCTGGTAGCTCGGCCAGCTCTCGAAGGCCAGGGTCTCGGCCAGGAACATCTCCTTCGACAGGAAGCCATTGAGCAGCGGCACGCCGGCCATCGCGAGCGAGGCCACGATCGCGAGCGTGCCGGTGATCGGCATCGCCGCGTACAGCCCGCCGAGCCGACGCAGGTCGCGGGTGCCGGTCTCGTGGTCGATGATGCCGGCAGCCATGAACAGCGAGGCCTTGAAGGTCGCGTGATTGAGGATGTGGAACACGCCGGCGACGACCGCGAGCGGCGAGCCGAGGCCGAACAGCAGCGTGATGAGCCCGAGGTGCGAGATCGTCGAGTACGCGAGCAGGCCCTTCAGGTCCTGCTGGAACACCGCGGCGACCGCACCGAGCACCAGCGTCGAGAGGCCGATCGCGCTGACGATCAGCAGCCACTCGGTGGAACCGGCGAGCGCCGGATGCAGGCGCGCCAGCAGGAACACGCCGGCCTTGACCATCGTCGCCGAGTGCAGGTAGGCCGACACCGGGGTCGGCGCCGCCATCGCGTGCGGCAGCCAGAAGTGGAACGGGAACTGCGCGCTCTTCGCGAACGCGCCGAGCAGCACCAGCACCAGCGCCGGCACGTACAGCGGGTGGCTGCGGATCAGCTCGCCCGAGGCCAGCACGAGGTCGAGGTCGTAGCTGCCGACGATGTGGCCGATCACGAGCACGCCGGCGAGCAGGGCGAGTCCGCCGCCGCCGGTGACCGCGAGCGCCATCCGCGCGCCGGCGCGCGCCTCGTGGCGGCGGCCCCAGAAGCCGATCAGCAGGAACGAGCTGATCGAGGTCAGCTCCCAGAACACGATCAGCAGCAGCAGGTTGCCGGCCAGCGTGATGCCGAGCATCGCGCCCATGAACAGCGCGAGGTAGGCGAAGAAGCGCCGCGGCGGGTCCTCGGGCGCGAGATACCAGCGCGCGTAGAGCACGATCAGCGCGCCGATCCCGAGCACCAGGAACGCGAACAGCCAGGCCCAGCCGTCGATCCGGATGAAGAACTCGAGGCCGATCGCCTCGATCCAGGGGGCCCTCGCGCGCAGCACCTCGCCGCCGAACACGGCCGGTGCGAGGACGAACAGGATCGCGAGTCCGGCGAGCGCGGCGAGTCCGACCGTCCATGCGGAGAGGTTCCGCCCGGCGCGCGGTGCCAGCATCAGGGCGAGCGCCGCCGCGAACGGCAGGGCGATCAGGGCAAACAGCATCGGGGCGACCGGCTCGGGAGCGGCGAGCGCCGGGGCATGGCTGTCCCGACGCGGGCCGCGAGTGTGCCGGATCGGCTGCGGTCGCGCAAAGAACCATGGCCTCGATCCGCGCGGATCGCCGCGGGCCGTCCACGGGTGGTGCCGAACCGTCGCGGGACGGTGCGACGGGCTCAGTCGGGTGCGCGCGACCCGCCGATCCGCGGCACGTCGTCGGTCGGGATGTCCTGCTCGCGCACCGCCGCGCGCGCGAGCAGGTGCGAGGCGACCGGCAGCGTCGCGACCAGGAAGCCGAGGATCAGCGCGAGCCGCACGCCGAAGCCGTCCGCCGGGATCGCGACGAAGGCGCCGAACGCGATCATCGCAAGCGCCAGCGTGCCGGCCTTGGTCGCGGCGTGCTGGCGCGACAGCGCGTCGGGCAGCGTCACGACGCCCCAGCCGGCGATCACGAGGATCACCGCGCCGAGCGCGATCAGCAGCGTCGCCAGCGCGGTCATCGCGGGGCTCCCGGCGTGCCGCGGCCGCGCGGCGCCTGCTCGATCAGCCGCGCCCAGCCGATCGTCGCGACGAACGCGACCAGCGCGAGGCCGACCGCGACGTCGAGGAACACGGTGCGCGCGGTCGCGAGCGCGGCGGCGATGCAGAGCGCGATCGCGGCCGCGAGCAGGATGTCGAGCGCGACCACGCGGTCGGCCTGCGTGGGTCCGGCCACGAGGCGGTACATCGCGAAGCCGCTCGCGACGATCGCGCCGGCGACGAGGATCGTGATCGAAAGACCGATCATCGGCGCGGCTCCCCGAACAGCGCGACGAGGCCCGGCTCGAAGTCGCGGCGGATCGACGCCAGCAGCGCCTCGGGGTCCGAGGCGTCGAGCGCGTGGACCAGCAACTCGTGCCGCTCCATGTCGATGTCGATCGTGGTCGTGCCGGGTGTCAGCGAGACCATGCAGCCGAGCAGCGCCGCGCCCTGCTCGCTCATCGGCGCGAAGCCGATCCGCAGGAGCGCGACCGGCGGCGGCGGGCGGCCGGGCAGGCCGCTCCTCAGGATCACGGCGATCGTCGCGAAGCCGGCGACCACCACCGCGACCACGAAGCGGACGGCGAGCCCGATCGCCGCGGCGAGCTTCCTCATGGCGCCGCCCCTCCCATCGTCGCGGCCGCGGCGCGCGCGTAGGCGATCAGCGCCTCCGGCTGGGTGCCGATCCACAGCGTGATCGCGGCGAGCCCGACCGTGGCCGCGACCGCGGGTGCGAGGCGCGCGTCGCGCGGCAGCGTCCAGCCGGCGTCGGGATGCGGCCGCCAGAAGGCCTCGAGCCAGATCTTCATCATCGAATAGAGCGTCAGCACCGAGACCAGCAGCGCCACGACGGTCCAGACGATGCGGCCCTGGCCGATCGCCTCGAACAGGACCAGGTACTTGGCCCAGAAGCCCGAGAGCGGCGGGATGCCGACCAGCGACAGCGCCGGGATCGCGAACAGCACGCCGAGCCATGGCCGCGCCTGCCACAGGCCGCCGATCCGGCGCAGGTCGTAGCTGCCGGTGAGCCGCCAGACGATCGCGCCGATCAGGAACAGGTTCGCCTTCACGACGATGTGGTGCAGCGTGTAGAACAGCGTGGCCGCGTTGCCGGCCTCGCCGGCGAGCGCGGTCGCGAGCAGGATGTAGCCGATCTGGCTGATGATGTGGAAGGCGAGGATGCGGCGGATGTCCCAGTGGTAGGCCGCGCCGAGCACGCCGACCAGCATCGTCGCGGCCGCGATCCAGCCGAGCGCCTCGAGCAGCACCGCGGGCGGCGGCGCGAACACGTCGCCGACGACGCGCAGCACCGCATAGGCGCCGACCTTGGTCAAGAGGCCCGCGAACAGCGCGAGGATCGGCCCCGGCAGCGTGTGGTAGCTCGCCGGCAGCCATGCGAACAGCGGGAACGCGCCGGCCTTGACCAGGAAGGCGAGGCCGAGCACGGTCAGGAGCAGCGTCGTCAGCGCCGGCGGCAGGCCGGCGGCGGCCTCGGCCAGCGCGCCATAGTTGAGGTGCCCGGTCGCCGCGTAGATCGCGCCGACGCCGATCAGCAGCAGCAGCGTGCCGAGGAGGTTCAGCGTCAGGTACTTGAAGCTCGCATCGAGCTGGTCGCGGCGGCCGCCGATCGCGAACACGCCGAGCGCCGCGATCAGCATCACCTCGAACCAGACGTACAGGTTGAACAGGTCGGCGGTCGCGAACGCGCCCGCGACGCCCGCGAGCACGCCGTGGACCAGCGGCAGCAGCAGCGGATGACGGTTGCCGGGATCGGCGTCGCTCTCGTGGAACACGAGGCAGGCGAGCCCCATCAGCGCGGTGATCAGCACCAGCGAGGCGCCGAGCCGGTCGATCCGGAACTCGATCCCGAACGGCGCCGGCCAGCTGCCGAAGGCGACCGCGAGGGTCTCGCCGCCTTGGACCGTGGCCACGAGCGTGAGCGCGGTTCCGAAGAACGCGACGATGCCGGCGAGGCTCAGCAGGCGCTGGAGCCGCGCGTGCCGGTACGCGAGCGCGGTCGCGAGCGCGGTCGCGAGCGGCACCAGCACCGGGCTCGCGGCGAGCCACACGCTCATCGCGCGGCCTCGCGGCGTGGCTCGGCGCCGGCGATCGGCTCGAAGGCCGGATCGGTCGCCGGCGGCTTGACCGGGTCGGTCGGGACCGGCTCGGCGTCGCGCAGGGCGAGCGCGTCGTCGGTGCGCGCGTCGCGGATCAGCCGCAGCATCAGCACCAGTGCGAAGCAGACCAGCGCGAAGCCGATCACGATCGCGGTCAGCACCAGCGCCTGCGGCAGCGGATTCGCGGCGTCGGCGAGCGCCGCCTGGCCCACCGGCACGACCGCGGGCGCGGTCGGGCCGAGGCGGCCGGCCGCGAACAGCACCAGGTTCGCGGCGCTGCCGACCATCGCGACCCCGAGCACGACGCGGAACAGGTCGCGCGACAGCGTCAGATACACGCCGACCGTCACGGTCACGAACACCACGAGCGCGATCGTCGCGATCATCGTCGGGGCTCCGGTCGTTCGTCGTCGGCCGGCGTCAGGTCGGCCTCGAGCAGCGACAGCGCGTAGCCGGCGAGCGCGCCCCAGACGCACAGATAGACGCCGACGTCGAACACCAGCACGGTCGAGACCTTGAGCTCGGTGAATCCGAGCGGGATCGCGCCCCACAGGTGGGTCAGGAAGGCGTCGCCGAAGAGCAGTGCCGGCAGGCCGGAGACCACGCCGAGCGCGACGCCGACGGCCGAGAGGATCAGCGGCGAGCGGAACGGCAGCCGCGCCTCGGCGGCAGCGGGACCGTGCGCCAGCGCCCACAGCACCGAGGCGGTGACCGCGACGAGTCCTGCGATGAATCCGCCGCCCGGCTCGTTGTGGCCGCGCAGCAGCACCACCAGCGAGGCGAGCAGGACCACGACGTAGAGCGGCCGCGCGACGACGTCGAGGATCACGAGGCGCGGGTTCATCGGACGTCTCCGGCGGACGCGCGGCGCCGGCGCAGGGCGCCGACCAGGGGCAGCGCGGCCAGCAGCGAGAGCAGCACGACCGCGATCTCGCCGAGCGTGTCGAGCGCGCGGAAGTCGACCAGGATCACGTTGACGACATTGCGGCCGTAGGCCTCGGGGACGCTGGTGCGACCGAACCACTCCGGCAGCGTCGCATCGAACGGACCCGCGGTCGCGAGCATCAGCAGCGCGGCGACCGCGGCACCGAGCACCACCGAGACGCCGAGCGCGAGCGGCCGGAATCGCGGCTCGGCCACGCTCGCGCCGCGGCCGAGGCGCTTCAGGCCCAGCAGCACCGCGGCGACCACGATCACGAACACGGTCTCGACCGTGAACTGGGTCCACGCGACGTCCGGGGCGCCGGCGAAGACGAACAGCAGCGCGCTGCCGAAGCCGACCAGGCCGACCGCGAGCAGCAGCACGACCCGATCGCGGACGAACGGCGCGACCAGCGCGCCGGCGATCACCAGCGCCGCGGCGCCGGCGAAGCCGAGGCCGGGCCACGCGATCGCGGCCCACGCCGCCGCTCCGCTGGCGACGAGCTGGCCGATCGCGACCACGATCGCGACCGCCGCGCTGGCCGCGACGAGGCCGACGTAGCTCGGCAGCCGGCCGTCCTGCACCCGCCGCGTGACCGCCGCGGCGAAGGCCGGGATCCCCGTCAGCGAGCGCTCGTACTGCGAGGCCATGCCGATGCGGCCGGTGCGCGCGGCGATCCGCTCGAAGCGCTGGTGCAGCGGATCCCACAGGAGATAGATCCCGACGCCGACCGCGAGCGTCACCGCGAGCGAGCCCAGCACCGGACCTGCCGCGAGCGAGAGACCGATCACCGGCACCTCGGTGCCGGGGATCATCGCGACGCCGGCCATCGCGATCAGGTCCTCGACGTAGAACGGGAACAGGCCCAGCGTGATGCCGAGCAGGGCCAGGATCAGCGGCGGACCGATCAGCGAGGGTCCGCATTCGTGCGCGTCGCACGCCTCGTTCACGCCCGGGTGCAGCCAGAACACGCGGATCGCGGCGACGCCGGCGACCGCGACCGCGATCGAGCCGAACACGGTGTTCGCGGCCTTGGCGAACGTGAACACGTCGACCGCGGTCTTGGCCTCGAGGATCACGTCCTTGACGATGTATCCGAACGACAGCGGCATGCCGGCCATCGACGCGCCCGCCAGCAGCGCCGCGGCCGCCGTCCACGGCATCTGGCGGCGCAGGCCGCCGAGCCGGTCGATCACGCGCGTGCCGGTGCCATGGTCGATGTTGCCGGCGACGAAGAACAGCGGCGCCTTGTAGAGGCCGTGCGCCAGCAGCAGCGCGCCGACCGCGATCGCCGCGCCCTCGCCACGCAGGCCGACCAGCATGACGAGGGTGCCGAGCGTCGCGACCGTCGACCACGCGAGGATCCGCTTGAGATCGCGCTCGCGCAGCGCCAGCACCATGCCCCAGGCCGCGGTCACCGAGCCGACGATCTTGAGCGTCCACTCCCACAGCGGCCACTCGCCGAAGGCCGGGTCGAGGCGCGCGAGCAGGAACACGCCGAGCTTCACCATCGTCGCCGAGTGCAGGTAGGCCGAGACCGGCGTCGGTGCCGCCATCGCATTCGGCAGCCAGAAGTGGAACGGGAACTGCGCGCTCTTGGTGAACGCGCCGACCAGGATCAGGCCGAGCGCGGTCGCGAGCGCCGGGGTCTCGCCGAGCGTCGGCACGATCTCGACGATGTCGCTGATCCGCGTCGTGCCGGTGGCCTGCGCCAGCACGATGAAGCCCGCCAGCAGGGCGAGTCCGCCGGTGCCGGTGACCAGCAGCGCCTGCTGCGCCGCCTTGCGGCTCTCGGCGCGCGCGTGCGAGTAGCCGACCAGCATGAACGAGGTCAGGCTGGTCGCCTCCCAGAACAGGAACAGCACGAACAGGTCGTCGGCGGTGACGCAGCCGACCATCGCGACCATGAACAGCACCAGCATCCAGAACAGGCGCCGCTGGTTCGGATCGCCGGCGAGGTAGCCGCCGGCATAGACGAACACCGCGGTGCCGATGCCGGTGATCATCAGCAGCATCAGCGCCGCGAGGCCGTCGATGCGGAAGCGGAACTCGATGCCGAGGCTCGGGATCCACGGCCACGCGAGGTCGAACGGCAGGGTCTTCGTCGCCAGCACCCACGCGACCAGCACGAACAGGCCGAGCGGCGCCAGCACGAAAGCCGCGCGAGCGGCCACGCTCATCGCATCATCCGGGTTGGCGGCAGCGTGCTGGGCCATCGGGTCGCCGGTCATCGGCCCTGGATCGGGGCGTGGGCGGGATTCTGCCGGCCGATGCGGCGGAGAGCGCCCGCAGGGCCATCACCGCGCATTCGCCGGCTCGGAGGTTGCGATGCGACGCATCGCGGAGAAGCCGAATAGTGCCGGATCAGGCGATCGCGCGCAATTCAGCAGCAATCGAATGCGTGGCGTATGGTTCCGCTTTGTGACTTCAGGGTGAAACGCCGACGCGACGCAGTGCGCCCGCGGCGAGCGCGATCGGACCTCCGAAGATCGAGTCGGCCAGGCCGCCGGGCGTGAGCGGCCGGCCGAGTCGGCGCTCGGCGACGACGAGCGCGAGCAGGCTCCCGACCATCGTCGCGCAGGCGATTCCGAGCACGCCGACGGGGCCGAGCACGTCGTGCAGCAGGGCGGTCGCCGCGAGCATCGCGGCCATCACGGCCGCCAGCGACAGCGCGATCGCGCGCGACAGTCGCTGCGCGGCGGCGAACAGCGCGACGGCGGCGAGCGCCGACCAAAGGCCCGGCCGGCCGAATGCGGTCGGCACCGGCAGCGCCCAGCCCGTCGCGAGGATCGACCACCACCATGCCGAAAGCGCGACCCAGCGCAGCGCCTGGTGGCGACGCGGCTCGCCCGCGACCATGTGCCGCGCGAGCAGCGCGTCGAGCGCGCCGCGATCGCTCAAGGCGCTTCGGCGAGCGCGAGCAGGATCCGGATCTTCTCCTCGCCCGGCGTCGTCAGGTCCGAGTAGTTGATCTGGATCTCGCTCCGGTCGCGGACGAAGTACAGCATCGCGACGCCGGTCGTGCTGGTCGCGTGGGCATGGGCACCGAGCGCCGGCTGCGGCGTGAAGCCGGTGGTCGTGGTCGCGCCCTCGTGGCGCGCGGCGAGCCGCTCGGCGGCCTTCTCGGGCGACGCCACGGTCGCGACGAAGACCTGGACGGTGTGGGTCGGCGCATCGGGGGCCAGCGCGACCGCGCCGCGGCCCGCCTCGTAGGTGCACTGCGACACCCACTGATAGCCGCTCAGCCGCGGCTCGACGTGCTCGCGGACCTCGAACGCGAGGCCCGGCAGCACGGCCTCGAGCTTCCCGGTCGGCAGGAATGCGCAGGCATCGACGGGCGTCGTCGCCTGCAGGCGTTCGAGTTCGTCGTCGACGACCGGAGCCGGCGCCGCGCCCGCGGCCGGCGGCCCGCTCGGGGGGGGCGCCTCGGGCGTCGCCGTGGGCCCGCAGGCGGCAAGCGTGATGGCAGCGAGTGCGATCAGGTTGGACGCGGATGCGCGCATGACGAGCGTTCCGTTGCCGGGGGAGGCCGAGAGTCTCGAACAACCACCACCCGTTCGACAAGCATCATCGGATGCCATCCGATGCGGGCTTGTGACGCCTCGTCACGAGCGCTTGCGACGTCGCGTCCGGCCGTCGCCGCGACGCCGCCCGCGACGCCGCCCGCGACGCCGCAATCCGCGCGGGTCCGTGGCGCCGCCCGTCGTTGCGAGGCCCGTCCGGGCCGCGGCTGCTCAGCTGCCGAGCGTCAGCAGGCTCGCGTTGCCGCCGGCCGCGGTGGTGTTGATCGTCAGCGTGCGCTCGGTGACGAAGCGCGCGAGGTAGTGCGGGCCGCCGGCCTTCGGGCCGGTGCCGGAGAGGCCCTCGCCACCGAACGGCTGCACGCCGACCACCGCGCCGATCATGTTGCGGTTGACGTAGCAGTTGCCGGCCCTGACGCGCGCGGCGATGTGCTCGACGGTCGCGTCGATGCGCGAGTGGATCCCGAGCGTGAGGCCGTAGCCGGTCGCGTTGATCGCGTCGATCACGCGGTCGAGTTCGTCGGCGCGCCAACGCACGACGTGCAGGATCGGGCCGAACACCTCGCGCTCGAGGCGGGACAGCGAGTCGATCTCGTAGGCGCGCGGGGCGACGAAGGTGCCGTGCGCGCAGTCGGCCGGCAGCTCGACCTTGCGGATCAGCTTTGCCTCGCGGTCCATGCGCGCGGCGTGCGCCTCGAGCACGCGGCGGGCGTCCTCGTCGATCACCGGTCCGACGTCGGTCGACAGCAGGCCGGGGTCGCCGACCCGGAGCTCGCCCATCGCGCCGGCCAGCATCGCGAGCACCCTGTCGGCGATGTCGGCCTGCACGAACAGCACGCGCGTCGCCGAGCAGCGCTGGCCGGCCGACTGGAAGGCGCCGGCGATCGTGTCCTTGACCAGCTGCTCGGGCAGCGCCGAGGAGTCCGCGATCAGCGCATTCTGGCCGCCGGTCTCGGCGATCAGCACCGCGAGCGCCGAATCGCGCGCGGCCAGCGCGCGGTTGATCGCGCGCGCGGTCTCGGTCGAGCCGGTGAAGACGACGCCGGCGACGCGCGGATCGCGGGTCAGTGCGGCGCCGACCGTGGCGCCGTCGCCCGGCAGGTACTGGAGCACCTCGGCCGGGATGCCGGCCTCGTGCAGCAGCCGCACCGCCTCGAAGCCGATCAGGCTGGTCTGCTCGGCGGGCTTCGCGATCACGCTGTTGCCGGTCGCGAGCGCCGCGGCGACCTGGCCGGTGAAGATCGCGAGCGGGAAGTTCCATGGGCTGATCGCGACGAACGCGCCGCGACCGTTGAGGAACAGCCGGTTCGACTCGCCGGTCGGGCCGGGCAGCTCGGTCGGCTGCTGCATCAGCCGGCGCGCCTCGGCCGCGTAGTAGCGCAGGAAGTCCACCGCCTCGCGGACCTCGGCGATCGCATCGGGGATCGTCTTTCCCGCCTCGCGCACGCACAGCGCGACGAAGCGCGCGCGGCGCGCCTCGAGCAGATCGGCGGCGTGCTCGAGGATCCGGGCGCGG
>PVBP01000010.1 GCA_002995625.1 Lysobacteraceae bacterium
GCGCGGCTCCTCGCGCGGCGGCTCGGGCTGCCTCGGCGGCGGCGGGGGTGGCGGCGGCGCCGGCCGCGGCTGCGGTTGCGGCTGCGTCGCGCCGACGTCGACCATCAGCATCGCCTCGATCACCGGGCCCTCGACGTCGAACGGCTTGCGGCATTCGGCGATCAGGAACTCCGGCAGCTTCGCGGCCACCACGAAACGGTTCCAGCCCGCGCAGGTGATGGTCGCGAACCACAGCGCCACCAGCAGCAGCGCGTGCGCCGCGAGCGAGAGCAGCAGGGCGCCGGAGTTGTCGTGGGGCGCCTGCATCGGATCAGCGGCGGACCGCCCCGGCCGGCACCGGCTCGCCGGCCGGCGCGCTCATCAGGCCCACGCGCGGTGCGCCAGCCTGCTGCAGCAGCACCATCGCCTCGTAGACGCGGCCGTAATCGACCCTCCGGTCGCCGGCGACCAGCACCGGCACGTTCGGGTTCTGGCGCACGAAGGCGGACACCTTGTTCACCAGGCTCTCGTCGTCGATGGCCGCGCGCGGCTCCCCGGCGATCTGCAGGAAGAACTCGCCGGTCTCGCTGACGCTGACGACCACCGGGTCCTGCTTCTGGTCGAGCGCGCGCGCGTTCGCCTTCGGCAGCTCGATGTCGACGCCGAGATTCAGCAGCGGCGCCGTGACCATGAAGATGATCAGCAGCACGAGCATCACGTCGATGTACGGCACGACGTTGATCTCGTTCATCGCGCGCCGGCGGCGCTTGCGCATGACGTGGACCGATGGCATGGCGTGCTCCCGGGTCGCCGGCGCTCAGGCGCGTGCGCCGTCGTCCTGGTGGGCCTGGCGCTGCAGGATCTGCGAGAACTCCTCCTGGAAGGTCTCGTAGCGCGTGTGGATCCGGTCGACCCGGGTCGAGTAGCGGTTGTACGCGATCACCGCGGGAATCGCGGCAAAAAGGCCCATCGCGGTCGCGATCAGCGCCTCGGAGATGCCCGGCGCGACCATCGCGATCGTCGCCTCCTGCACCTGCGAGAGACCGTGGAACGCGACCATGATGCCCCACACGGTTCCGAACAGGCCGATGTAGGGGCTGGTCGAGCCGATCGTCGCCAGCGACTCGAGGTTGTGCTCGAGGCGATCGACCTCGCGCGAAGCCGCCACCCGCATCGCCCGCTGCGCGCCCTCGACCTGGGTGTCGGCCGCGACCGCCTTGCGCGAGCGCAGCCGCGCGAACTCGCGGAAGCCCGACTCGAACACGCTCGCGAGCCCGCTGACGGCCTCGCCGCGGCCGGAGAGATCGCGGAACAGCGTGGCCAGGTCGGCACCGCCCCAGAAACGCTCCTCGAACTCGTTGGCCTCGCGCACCGCGGCGTCGATCATCGCCTTCTTGCGCAGGATGATCATCCACGACCACACCGAGGCGGCCAGCAGGGTGACCAGCACGAGCTGGACCGGCAGGCTCGCGTGCAACACGAGCTGCAGGTAATCGAGTTCCTGGGTCATTCGGTCACTCCGGGAAGAGATCTTCGGGAATCGGCTGCGGCCGGAAGCCGGCCGCGTCGAGGCAGGCGGCACGGACGCCGGCACTCAGGATCGTCCGATTGTCGCGCCGCCTGACCAAGTGTTGGCTGAACTTCAGGCTGGCCGGACGCCGCTCGACCAGGGCCACGCTGGCGACGAGTTCGTCATCGAGCCGGGCCGGAGCCCGGAAGCGCAGTTCCATCGCCGTCACCGCAAACAGGATTCCGCGTTCCGACGCAAGGCGCGACTGGTCGATGCCGAGCGCGCGCAGCCACTCGCTGCGGGCGCGCTCGAGGAAGTGCAGGTAGCGGGCGTGGTAGACGACCCCGCCGGCGTCGGTGTCCTCCCAGTAGACCCGGACCGGCCATTCGAACGCGGCCCTCGGCCGGCCTCCGGCGATGTCCGTCACGAGCCGGCGTCCGTCTCGTCGAACAGGCCCGGCGTATCGCGGCGCGGCGGCGGCGCAAGCCCGAGGTGCTTCCAGGCCTTCGCCGTGGCCATCCGGCCGCGCGCGGTGCGCACGAGGAACCCCTGCTGGATCAGGTACGGCTCGACCACGTCCTCGATCGTGCCGCGCTCCTCGGACAGCGCCGCGGCCAGCGACTCGACCCCGACCGGCCCGCCCTCGAAGCCCTCGACGATCAGCGCCAGCAGCCGCCGGTCGAGGAGGTCGAATCCCTCCGGATCGACCTTCAGCATCGCCATCGCGGCTTCGGCCGCGGCGCGGGTGATCGCGCCCTCGCCGCGGACCTCGGCGTAGTCGCGCACCCGCCGCAGCAGGCGGTTCGCGATGCGCGGCGTGCCGCGCGCGCGGCGCGCGATCTCGTCGGCGCCCTCGGCCTCGCAGGCGATGCCGAGGATCCGCGCCGAGCGGCGCACGATCGCCGCCAGCTCGTCGCGGGTGTAGAACTCGAGCCGCTGGACGATGCCGAAGCGGTCGCGCAGGGGGCCCGTCAGCAGGCCGGCGCGGGTGGTCGCGCCGATCAGCGTGAACGGCGGCAGGTCGAGCTTGATCGAGCGCGCGGCCGGGCCCTCGCCGATCATGATGTCGATCTGGAAGTCCTCCATCGCCGGGTACAGGACCTCCTCGACCACCGGCGAGAGGCGATGGATCTCGTCGACGAACAGCACGTCGCGCGGCTCGAGGTTGGTCAGCAGCGCCGCGAGGTCGCCGGCCTTCTCCAGCACCGGGCCCGAGGTCTGGCGCAGGTTCACGCCGAGCTCGTTCGCGATCACGTGCGAGAGCGTGGTCTTGCCGAGGCCCGGCGGCCCGAAGATCAGCACGTGGTCCAGCGCCTCGCCGCGCCGGCGCGCGGCCTCGATGTAGATGCCGAGCTGCTCGCGGACCGGGGCCTGGCCGAGGTAGTCGTCGAGCCGTTTCGGGCGGATCCCCGCGTCGACGAGGTCCTCGCCGCTCTCGGCGCCGGGCGCGACGAGTCGATCGATGGCGGCCATGCCTGCTCGGTGTCGTTGCGCCGGCGGCGCGATCGGCGAAGTCTAGCCGTCCGATGAGGCGCGATTGTCCCGTCGCGCCGGGTTTTTCCGTTTGTGGTAGACCGACGCACCTTGAGCCCCGGAGCCCGCCATGCGCCACCTGCCCCGCCGCCTCCACCGGTCCGCCCTCGCGGCCCTCGGCCTTGCCGTGCTGCTCAGCGCGGCCTCGGGCGGCGTCCTTGCCGCCGACGCGCCCGGCACTGCCGACCCGCCGGGCCTGAAGCGCTTCGAGGGCTCGGAGATCTTCTTCCAGAGCCGCGCCGACTTCGACGAGCTCAAGGTCGCGCTCGAGAAGGTCGAGTGGGACGTCTCGAAGGCGGTGGTCAAGCCGTTCCGCAGCACGACGGTCGAGGGCCGCCGGACCACGACCTACTACCGGCTGCCCGAGCGCGTCACCACGCTCGAGGCCTTCCGCGGCTACCGCCAGGAACTCGAGGAAGCCGGCTTCGAGATCGTGTTCGCGGCGCGCGGCGAGGAACTCGAGACCCCGAGCTACAACAACCAGGTCGCGCGCGAGGTCTACCGGATGGTCGGCAACTACGCATCACCCGAGGAGAAGGCGCAGTGGCCGTTCCAGCACACCGACGAGCGCCAGGCCGCCTACGTCGCCGGGCGCAAGGCCGGTGCCGACGGCGCCGAGACCTGGGTCACCGCCTACATCGTCCCGAACACCCACGCGAACTGGCTCAGGATCCCCGAAGGCGTGGTGCTGGCCCGGGTCGACCTCCTCGAGGTGCAGGCGCGCAAGCAGCGGATGGCGCTGGTCGAGAGCGACGAGATGGCGGAACGGATCGCGCTCGATGGCCGCATCGCGCTCTACGGCATCGAGTTCGACCATGATTCCGCGGAGATCCGCGCGAGCGCCGAACCGACGCTGGCCGAGATCGCGAAGCTGCTGACGGCGCGCGCGAACCTCTCGATCCTGGTGGTCGGCCACACCGACACCCAGGGCGGCTTCGACTACAACCGCAAGCTCTCGCAGCGCCGCGCCGACGCGGTGGTCGCGCGGCTCGTCGCGCTCGGCGTCGCCAAGGAACGCCTGTTCCCGGTCGGCGTCGGCTTCGCCGCCCCGGTCGCGACCAACACCACCGAGGAGGGCCGCGCCCGGAACCGCCGCGTGGAGCTGGTCGATCTCGCCGGCGGGAAGTTTCCGTGAGGACCCGGCACGGGATCGGATGACCGAGCGCTCGCTCAGCGCCCCCGCTCGAAACGCCACGCCACGGACGCGGAACCGCCCGTGACCGGGAACTCGTGCCGGCCCGATCCGAGGGGACCCGGGCGCGGACCGATGCGGACCTGATCGACCGGCATCGCGACGGCATCGACGCGGTCCATGCCGCCGCGCACGAAGCCGCTCGCGCGCGGCGCATTGAGCAGCATGTTCGTGACCCCGCGCGCGAGATCGGTCTCGATCAGCATCAGGTGCTCGCCGGGCTCGAACGCCACGGTGCCGGTCGTGTGCACCGGCGGATCGATCCCGGGCGTGGTCGGATCGTCGAGCGCCGAGACGTCGGCGACCGTCATCGTGCCGCGGCAGCCCTCGAGGTACCACGGCTGGATCCGGGACGCGGCCGCCATCACGCGGGCCTCGGCCGCGCCGCGGGCGCGGCCGTCGCGGCCGTCGCCGCCGCTCATCGCGGCGAGCAGCGCCGGATCGGACTGCATCGCCGCGACCATCGCCATCGCGCACTCCTGCTCGCTGCGACCGCGCTTGCGGCAGTCGGCCATCCGCGCGGCCATCGCCTGCATGCCCGCGGCGCTGTCATCGCGGATCGCTTCGAGGTCCGCGCGCGTGGTCGACTCGAGCTCGGCCATCGCCGCAGACTGCTCGGCGTCCGGTCCATCGAGCACCGACTGCGACGCCACCGATCCCGCCACCAGCGCGCAGCGGACCGTCGCACGGCGGTCGGTGATCCGATGCCCGGGCGAGATCCCGCGGACCTCCTCGCGCGCCTTCCACGCGAAGTCGAGGGTCAGCGTGCCCGGGGTATCGGCCGGCACGGGCTCGAGCGCCGGCGCGGCCGACCATGGCCACGTCGCAAGGGCACCGAGAAGCGCGAAGGACATGCAGCGCATGGCGGATACCGGTTGAGGACTGCCATCCGATACGCCGAAGCGGCCTCGAGTTCGCAATTCCGGCGTCACGGTCACGCGGCCAGTCTGGATGCGAGCAACTGGCCTTGCGGAGCCTGCGGCCCCGGTCAACGGCGTTCCACGCGCAGTTGGCCGGCCACGCCGGATGCGGATCCACGGGCGGACAACGGCACCCCACGCCGGTGTCGCCGGCTATTTCCCGGCGAGTGAGCAGGTCGTCCGGTTGCTTCACGGCAACCCGCGCCTCGGCACTCCGCGTGCCAATGGACGGCCCCGCTTGCCGACCACCAACATCGCCTCCGTCGGGGTCATCCACGTCTGGCGGAACGTATGATTCGATGCGTAGCGCTACCTCGGTTTCACAACGGCACTCGAGCTCGCGGGCGTTCCTCGTTAAATGAAGGTCGCCGACATCCTCCGCCTTCTGCAGCAAGACGGCTGGCGTCAGGTGGCGCAGCGCGGAAGTCATCGCCAGTTCAAGCATCCGAGCAAGACAGGCCGGGTCACCGTTCCCGGGAAGCCCAGCGACGACCTGGCGCCCGGTACACTGGCCAGCGTCCTGAAGCAGGCTGGCCTGAAGTGAGGTCTCCCATGCGTTACGCCGTCGTGATCGAAAAGGCGGAAGGCAACTTCTCAGCCTACGTTCCCGATCTTCCGGGGTGCGTCGCCACCGCCGCGACGCTCGAAGAAATCGAGTCCGAGATCCGGGACGCCATTGCCTTCCATCTCGAGGGCATGCGGGAGGACGGCCTCCCCATCCCCGATCCCTCCTGCAAGGTCGAGTACGTCGAGCTTGCCGCGTAGGCGCGGCGATTCCGGACGTCCGAAGCGCCGGAGCCGGTACAGGGCCGAGCAGCCCGGGCGACCATGGTCTCGACGTTCGACACCATCTGACTGCTGTTCTCGGCAGAACCACCCCCTGACGCCGGTCCCCTCGGGCATGGGGCCTTCCAGTTGCTTCGTCTCGATCGGCGCTTGCCGATGGGGTGCCGCAGCGCTGCGCCTCACCGCAACGCCGCCTTCAGCGCCTTGCGGATGATCGCCTCGGCCGTGTCGCCGTCGGCGGCGGCCTTGGCCACGAGGCGTTCGGCCTCTCCCGGCTTGTAGCCGAGCGCCTCGAGCGCGACGCGGGCCTCGCCGGCGGGGTCGGTCGGCGGCGCGGGGCTCGCGCCGCCGGCCACGGCGGTGGCGATGCCGTCGACCCGGTCGCGGAGCTCGACGACGATCCGCTCGGCGGTCTTCCTGCCGATGCCGGGGATCCGGGTCAGCGCCGCGATCTCGCCGTTGCGGACGAGGCGCGCGAACTCCTCGGAACTCGCGCCCGAGAGGATCGCGAGCGCGGTCTTGGCGCCGACGCCGGTGACCTTGAGCAGGGTGCGGAACAGCGCGCGCTCGGCCTCGCGGTGGAAGCCGTAGAGGTTCACCGCGTCCTCGCGCACGTGCTGGTGGACGTAGAGCGTGACCGGCTGGCCGACCGCGGGCAGCTCGTAGATCGTGCTCATCGGCGCCTCGAGCTCGTAGCCGACGCCGTGGACATCGACCATCAGCTGCGGCGGCTGCTTCGCGACCAGGGTTCCGGACAGTCGGCCGATCATCGTCGCCTCCAGGCGCTGCGCGGGATGCCGACCCGCGCCAGCGAGGCGCGGGTGACGCCGTGGGTGATCGCGATCGCGAGCGCGTCGGCGGCGTCGGCCTGGATCGCCTCGCGGCGCGTCAGCAGCACGCCGACCATGTGCTGGACCTGGCGCTTGTCGGCCGAGCCGGTGCCGACCACCGCCTGCTTGATCTCCTTGGCCGCGTATTCGGCCAGCGGCAGGCCGCGCGCGACCACCGCGACGATCGCGGCGCCGCGCGCCTGGCCCAGCTTCAGCACCGAGTCGGCGTTGTTGCGGGCGGCGAAGACGCGCTCGATCGCGACCTCGTCGGGCCGCCAGGCCTCGATGATCGCGACCAGCTCGTCGTGGATCTGCCGGAGCCGCTCGGCGAAGCTGCCGTTGCCGAGCAGGTCGAGCGTCTGGTGGTGGACGTGGCGGGCCTGCCCGAGCGCGTCGGCATCGATGATGCCGACCCCGGTGCGCTGCGACCCGGGGTCGATCCCGAGGATGCGCGCCGGGCGGGCCGCGCTCACGCGTAGGCGTCCGCCGGGAGGTCGGCGTTGGAGTGGACCTGCTGCACGTCGTCCATGTCCTCGAGCCAGTCGAGCAGCTTCGCGACCTGCCTCGCGACCTCGCCCTCGACGCGGACGTCGGTCGCGGCCCGCATCGTGACCTCGGCCTCGGCCGGCGCGAGCCCGGCGTCCTTCATCGCCGCCTGCACCGCGGCGAAGTCCTCGGGCGCGGTCAGCACCTCGATCGAGCCGTCCTCCGGGTAGACGACGATGTCGGCGGCGCCGGCCTCGATCGCGACCTCGGTGATGCGGTCCTCGTCGCTGCCCGGCGGGAACGACAGCACGCCGACCTTGCTGAAGAGATAGGCGACCGAGCCGTCGGTGCCGAGGTTGCCGCCGAACTTCGAGAACGCGTGGCGGACGTCGGCGACGGTGCGCTGGCGGTTGTCGGTGGTGCACTCGACGATCACCGCGACGCCGCCCGGGCCGTAGCCCTCGAAGCGGGTTTCCTCGTACTGCACGCCCTCGAGCTCGCCGGTGGCCTTCTTGATCGCGCGCTCGATGTTGTCCTTCGGCATCGAGTTCGCGACCGCCTTCTCGATCGCGAGCCGCAGCCGCGGATTGCCGGCAGGGTCGCCTCCGCCCGAGCGCGCCGCGACCATGATCTCGCGCACGATCTTCGTGAACACCTTGCCGCGGGCCGCATCCTGCTTGCCCTTGCGGTGCTGGATGTTGGCCCACTTGGAATGACCTGCCATCGGAGTCGGACTTGTCGAGGAAAGCCCGCGATTTTAGCCGCGCCTCCCGGCGACGGCGCCGAAGCGGCCGTGGCGCAGGAACGCGACCGTACGGCGCGCGGCCTCCGGGGACAGCAAGAGGCCGCTGTGGCTGGCGGCGATGACGCAGTGGTCGGCCAGCCCCGGCAGGCGCGTCTCGTCGACCGCGACGGTGCCGTCGTGCGGCCCGGCGAGCCCGCCCAGCAGCGCGCCGAGACCGAGCGGGACGCGGCCGGCGATCGAGCCGACCTCGCGAACGCGCGGGCAGTCGCAGATGCCGCCGCAGAGCAGGTCATGGCTGCGCCCGGTGAGGCGCCGCGCGCCGGGCAGGCGGTCGAGGTGGCGCGCGACGCGGCTGCCGGCGAGCGGCGAGCCGAGGCACACGATGCGGCCGGGCGGCAGGTCGGCAGCCTCGCGCACCGCCTCGAGCGCGACGAGCCCACCGAGGCTGTGGCCGACCACGTGCACCGGCCCGCCGCGCGCGAGTTCACGGAGCTTCGCGCGCACGGCCTCGACCGCGGGCCCGGGCCCGCCGGTCACGCTCGGCCAGGTCAGCGGCACCGGCCGGAAGCCGGCGCTTTCGAGCCGTCGCGCCAGCGGGCGCAGCGTGCTGCCGAACAGCCAGATGCCGTGCAGCAGCACGACCGGTTCGGGGAGCGCGGATCGAGCGGGCATGGCGCCACTGTAGCGATCGCCGGATTCGATCGCGGCCACGCGCGGCCCCGGGGCGCTCGCCTGGCGCACGCTCGGCCCACCGCGCGCCAGACCGATGCCGCCTCGCACCGGTGCCCCGGCGCCGCTGCGCCACGGCGCACCCTACGCGGTCGTCCCGACCACCTCGATCGTCTCGCCGTCGGGACCGGCGACGACCGCGACCTCGACGGCGCCGTAGCCGGGCCAGTCGGCAACGGTCGCCCGCGCGATCGGGCGCGCACCGAGCGCTTCGAGCCGCGCGAGGTCGGCGTCGAGATCCGCGCTCTCGAAGCCGATCGAGAGGATGCCGAGGTTCGGCGGATGGGCACGCTCGGCCAGCCGGTCCTCCGGAACGTCGTCGATGCCGAGGTAGGCGAACATCTCGACCCGGCCGGGCACGATCGTGCCGTCCTTCATCAGGTTGACGTTGTGGATCCGGACCGGCCGGTCGGCGCCGAGCAGCTGCTGCAGCTCGGGGAAGTCGAGCACGCGGTCGAACAGCTCGCGGAAGCCGAGCCCCTCGTAGAAGCGCCGCGAGCGCGCGATGTCGCGGGTCGCGATCGCGACCGTCTGGAGCACGCTGACCTCGGTGCCGAGCGGACCGCGCAGCTCGCCGCCGCGCTCGTAGGAGAAGAGGTCGATGCGGATGCCGTCGGGGTCGTCGCTGATCGAGTCCCAGACCGCGACCTGCTCGGACACCTCCCAGTAGCTCGGCTCGTGCGCGGCGTGGCCGCCGGCCGCGGCGATCCGCGCCATCGCCGCGCGCGCGTCGCGGCAGCGGAAGTTGAGCGCGTAATAGCCGCTGCCGGCGTAGCGGTTGGCGTCGGTCCAGAGGCGCTCGCCGGGGGGCGCCCCGGCGACGAGGCGCAGGCGACCTAAGCCCGTACCGTCGGCGGCGATCACCGCCCAGCGTCCGTGGAGCGGCGCCTCGGCCCGGAGCAGCGGCGCAAGCGCGGGATCCAGCCGCCCCTGCGCGAGCACGTGGTAGCCGAGCGCCTCGCGGTAGAACGCGAGCGATCGGTCGAGGTCTGCGACGCCGAGCGTCGCGATCCGGACTTCGGTGACCATGTCCACCCCCCGGTGCCCGGGGCACCGCGCGACGGGTTGAAAATCGCGGAAACGGCCCCCATCGCGGCCGACCAGCGGGGCGGGCCGTCCCCAGCGTGAGGACCGAGACGATGCCGGTTTACGAATTCGAATGCCAGACCTGCGGCGAGCGCTTCGAGGAACTGATGCGCCTGTCCGATCCCGATCCGACCGAATGCCGGTCCTGCCATGCTCCGACCGTGCGCCGCGCGCTGACCGCGCCGGCCTTCCGTCTGGCCGGATCCGGCTGGTACGAGACCGACTTCAAGAAGGACGGCGACAGGAAGCGCAACCTCGCCGGGGACGCGGAGCCTGCGAAGGGCAACGGCGAGGGCAAGGCCGAGGCGAAGCCGGCCGAGGCGAACGCCGCCCCGACACCGCCGAAGGCCGAGCCGAAGCCGGCGCCGAGCGCCGCCACGCCGGCCAGCTGATCGACGCGACGCCCGCCGCGCTACGCTCGCGGCCCCGCCCGAGGAAGGCCCGCGATGAAGAAGTTCCTGATTGGCTGCGGCGTGATCGTCCTAGTGCTCGCGATCCTCGCGGGCTGGGCGTTCTGGCAGTTCGTCTGGAAGCCGGGCTCGGCGGTCATGGGCGAAGGGCTGAAATCGGTGACCGAGACGGTCAAGGGCGTGCGCGGCGTCGGCGAGACGATGACCCGGCTGCGCGAGATCGAGCAGGGCATCCGCAACCAGTCCGAGTACGCGCCACCGGCCGACGGGCGGATCGACCCGGACCAGCTCGCGCGCTGGCTGACGGTCGAGAACGTCGCGCGCGAGGCGATCGCGGCCGACCTGAAGCGGCTCGAGGAGGAGGCGCGGGCGCAGGTCACCGCGCCGGAGGGCAGCGCCGAGGCGAAGGCCCAGCAGACGCGGGTCGCGCTCGCGGCCCTCGGCCGGCTCGGCGAGGTCGCGATCCGCGGCAAGCAGGCGCAGGTCGCGGCGCTCAACGCGGCCGAGATGTCGCTCGCCGAGTACCGCTGGGTCCGCGACACCGGCATCGCCGCGCTGATCGCGGGCGGCGTGTCGGTCGGGCTCGATCAGCTCGGCCAGAGCGCCGAGCAGGCCGAGCAGGCACGACGCGCGCTGGCCGAGGCCGGCAAGGCCCTCGAATCGCTCGGGCCCGAGCTGCGCGCGGTCCTGGAACGGATGCCGGGGCTGCTGCCGCCGCCGTCGGGACCGGCGGGCACGCCGGCCGAGCGATCCGGGGCGGATGCGCCGGGTCGCGACGCGGGCGATTCCGCGCCGCCCGCCGCGCCCGACCCCGAGCGCGAGGCGGCGACGCGCGCGAACTTCGAGCTGGTCAAGGACCACGCCGAGGCCTTCGCCGGCGCGCGGATGCTGGCGATCCTGGGCATCTGACCGACGCCAGCCGGTCGCGGAACGGCGGCCGGGATCGAGGCCCGGTCCGCCGCGCCGGGTCAGGGCTCGAAGCCGTTCGCGAAGATCGGATCGGCGAGCGGCGCGAAGGTCGCGGTCGCGGACAGGGTCGGCGCGTCCATGAACCGGTCGCAGACCGGGCCCGTGCCACAACTCGCGAACGCACCGGTCCATTCGACGAAGCGCCAGCCGCCGGACGGCGTCGCGGTGAAGCGCACCGGGATCAACGGGTTGCGGTCGAAGATCCCGCCGCAGCCGCTGCCGGGCGTGGTGCCGCAGCTGAGCCCGGCGGGATCGCTCGTGATGCCGCCCTGGCCGGTGCGCGCGATCGTGACCTCGGTGGTCGCCTGGAACAGCGCGCGCCCGGTGACATCCGTGCTGACCGTGAACGTGCACACCGGATTGGCGCCGCAGGCCGCGAATCCGAGCTCCCAGCGCAGGAAGCGGTGCGCGGGCTGCGGCGTCGCGGTCAGCGTGACGGTCGAACCCGGCGGGAAGCCGCGCGTGCAGACCCCGCCCGGCGCACCGCAGTTCGAGATCCCGGCGGGACTGCTGCTGACCGTTCCGCCGCCCGGCACCTCGACCGCGACGGTGCGGTTGCCGTCGCTGAAACGCCTGACGATCAGCCGGTCGTGGCCGAAGCGTCCGGACCCGGCGGTGCCGATCGCATAGACGCGGTTGTTCGAGGCCGGCACGATGGCCGAGACGACGGCGCTGTTGAAGCCCGTGCCGAGACTATTGCTGGATCCGGTCACGCCGTCGCCTGTCGCCGGGTTCGCAAGGAATATGATGTGGGAAGCCACGGTCATTCCTTCATAGAGCGCAAGATAGTTCCACCCCACCACGATGAAGCCGTCCTCGCGCACGGCGAGGACGCTCGGGCCAATCTCGTTGCCCCTCGGCACGTTGGTCGCGTTGAAGCCCGGTGTCGGCGTGCCGGACTCGGTGAACCGAAGCAGTTGCACGCCCGCTTCGACGCCGCTATCGCGACGCCAGTCGGCGATGGTGACGAAGCCGCGCCCGCTGGCATCGGCGATCGGCGCCACCGCATGAAAGTCGCAATAGGTCGGGCCCGGATTCAGGACGGCGGCCGCATCGAACAGCCGGATCCCGTCACCATCGAAGCTCGGGTCGAGCGCGCCACTCGGCGTCAGCACGGCGAGGAAGCACGCACCGGGCGAGGTCGTCGCGAGGCCATAGCGCACGCCGCCGGCGATGACGATCCGCGGCTGACCGGCGGCGTTGGTGAAGGTCCGCGCCGCGTTGACGCGCACCCGGCGGGGTGGCGGACCGATGACGAAAGGATTGACGTCGAGCAGCAGCGCGCCCCCGCCCGTGCCGAAGGACGAGACCGGCGAGCAGTCGAAGTTGAGCGCTGCGATCAGGCCGCGGCTCTGGCCATCGGCGAGCCGCGTCGCGCCGACGACGAGGAAGCGGCCCGCTTCGAGTGGCGTGACGCCCCGCACGTCCTCGGTCGCGGTTGGCCCATAGAGCAGATGCGTCTGGAAGCCACCGCTGCAGCTGGTCGCCGGATTCGCGAACGGATCGACGTCGGTGCGCGCAATGTGGACCGACTCGACCGTACCGCCCGGATTGCCGGTGCCGACGAAGGTGATCGTGCTGCCGCTCGGCACGATCCCGCCCGTCGTCAGCGGGGGACCCGCCCCCCAACCGCGATCGAAGATCGAGGCGGACGCATGACCGTCGGTGAAGACGCCGTATCGGCGTTCGTAGAACAGGTTGCTGCCAAGGATCGTGCGCACGCTGAAGGCGACGGTCCAGGTGTTCGTGAACGCGCCACCCTGGTTCACGATGTGCGCATTGCGCTCGTTCCAGTCGGTCCACCACCCGGACGGCGCCTGGAGTACGGTCCGGCCATTGACACCGAAGCTGGTGTCGGGCCAGAGCTGCTGGGCGAGCACGGTCGCCGGCGCGGCGAGCATCAGAGCGATGACGGCGCGGATCGTGCATCGCACGAAGAAAGGTCGAGGCGACATCGGCGTGATCTCGAGGATGGACCACCTCCCCGTACGCAGTTCCGCGCGCGATCCCGAAATCCCTCGACGTCGCGGCAGCGGGGCTGGGCAGCCTGCCCGCTGGCTCGTTTGCCGCACTGCAAAAGGCGGCGATAGCATCGCGGGTTCCCCGGCAGGTCCTGCCGGCCCGTTCCCGAGCGAGACGCTCCGATGCGCACCCACTACTGCGGCCTCGTCGATGAGGCCCTGATCGGCCAGACCGTCACCCTGTGCGGCTGGGCCGACACCCGCCGCGACCACGGCGGCGTCGTCTTCATCGACCTCCGCGACCACGAGGGCATCGTCCAGGTCGTGACCGAGCCCGAGAATGCGGCCGCCTTCGCCGAGGCCAACAAGGTCCGCTACGAATACTGCCTGCGCGTGACCGGCCTCGTGCGCGCGCGTCCGGCCTCGCAGGTCAACGATCGCCTCCGCACCGGCGCCGTCGAGGTGGTCGCGAAATCGGTCGAGATCCTGAACGCCTCGGCGCCGCTGCCGTTCATGCTCGACGACACCCCGGGCGAGGAGGCGCGCCTGCGCCACCGCTACCTCGATCTGCGGCGCCCGGCGATGCAGCGCGCGATGCGCACGCGGATCCGGCTGGTGCAGTCGATCCGCCGCTACCTCGATGCGCGCGGCTTCCAGGACGTCGAGACGCCGATCCTGACCAAGGCGACGCCCGAGGGCGCCCGCGACTATCTCGTGCCGAGCCGCGTGCACCCGGGCGAGTTCTTCGCGCTGCCGCAGTCGCCGCAGCTGTTCAAGCAGCTCTTGATGATGGCCGGCATGGACCGCTACTACCAGATCGCGCGCTGCTTCCGCGACGAGGACCTGCGCGCCGACCGCCAGCCCGAGTTCACCCAGCTCGACATGGAGTTCGCGTTCGTCACCGAGCGCGACGTGCAGGACTTCGTCGAGGGCATGATCCGGCACGTGTTCCGCGAGGTCGCCGAAGTCGAGCTCGCCGACCCGTTCCCGCGCCTGACCTGGGCCGAGGCGATGCGCCGCTTCGGCTCGGACAAGCCCGACCTGCGCATCCCGCTCGAGCTGGTCGATGTCGCCGATGCGGTCAGGCACGTCGAGTTCAAGGTCTTCAGCGGCCCGGCCAACGATCCGGGCGGGCGCGTCGCGTGCCTGCGCGTGCCGGGCGGCGCGTCGATGACGCGCAAGCAGCTCGACGACCTCGGTCCCTATGTCGCCAAGTACGGCGCCAAGGGGCTGGCGTGGATCCGGATCGACGACCTCGCGAAGGGCCGCGACGGGCTGACCTCGCCGATCACGAAGTTCCTCGACGACGCGGCGCTCGACGGCATCTTCGCCGCGACCGGGGCCGCGAGCGGCGACGTGCTGTTCTTCGGCGCGGGGCCCTCGAAGATCGTCTCCGACTTCATGGGCGCCCTGCGGCTCAAGGTCGGCCGCGACATGGGGCTCGTCGAACACGCGTGGCGGCCGCTGTGGGTCGTCGACTTCCCGATGTTCGAGTTCGACCCGGCCGAGCGGCGCTATCTCGCGCTGCACCACCCGTTCACCGCGCCGAAGGTCGACGACGCGGCCGCGCTCGCCGCCGACCCGGCCGGCGCGGTCAGCCGCGGCTACGACATGGTGCTGAACGGCAACGAGATCGGCGGAGGCTCGATCCGCATCCACCGCCCCGAGATGCAGTCGACCGTGTTCGACCTCCTCGGCATCTCGCGCGAGGAGGCCGAGCAGAAGTTCGGCTTCCTGCTGGAGGCGCTGCGCTATGGCGCGCCACCGCACGGCGGCATCGCCTTCGGCATCGACCGCATCGCCGCGCTGATGGTCGGCACCGAATCGATCCGCGACGTGATCGCGTTCCCGAAGACCGCGAGCGCGCAGTGCCTGCTGACCGGCGCGCCGAGCAAGGTGCCGGAGCCGCAACTGCAGGAACTGTCGATCCGCGTCGCGCTGCCGAAGAAGGATCTCGGCGGCCGCCCGTAGCGAACGTCGGCCGCGGCCGGCACGGCACCCGGTGCACCACGCGACGCCGGGGCGCATCGACATCGCGAGCTGCGCTCGCTCCTACGACGGACAATGTATCCACCCGTAGGAGCGACCGCAGGTCGCGACCGGCGCGGCACCCCGTGCACCACGCGACGCCGGGGCGCATCGACATCGCGAGCTGAGCTCGCTCCTACGACGGACAATGTATCCACCCGTAGGAGCGACCGCAGGTCGCGACCGGCGCGGCACCCCGTGCACCACGCGACGCCGGGGCGCATCGACATCGCGAGCTGCGCTCGCTCCGACGAACGAGATCCGATTCATCCGTCGGTGCGACCAAGGGTCGCAGGGGGCCACCCCACACGTCGTTCCACGAAGCCCGCGGTGGCGCACCTGACAGCTGTCACGGCCAACCGCTGATGACGGGCAATCGTCGCGCGCGCGACGGCGGCCCACACTGTCCCCACACCACCTTCGGGACCGACGATGGCGACGGACGTTCTGGCCGCATGGCGCGGCGCGGTGAAGCGCTACGGCGCGATCACCGCGCTCGATGGTCTTGATCTCGAGATCCACGCCGGCGAGCTGGTCGCGCTGCTCGGCGTCAACGGTGCCGGCAAGACCACGGCCCTCGGCCTCATCACCGGCGAGCTCGCGCCCGATGCCGGGCGCGTCGAGCTGTTCGGCGGCGACCCCGCCCTGCCCGCCCGGCGCGCGCGGCTCGGCGTGATGCTGCAGGAGGCCGAGCTGCCGGAGACGCTGAAGGTCGGCGAGCTCGTCCACCTGCAGACCCGCTACTTCGATGCGCCAATGGCGATTGACCGGACGCTCGCGCTGGCCGGGCTCGAGTCGCTCGGCGATCGACGCTACGAGCAGCTTTCGGGCGGCCAGAAGCGGCGCGTGCAGTTCGCGCTCGCGCTCGCCGGTGATCCTGCGCTGATGCTGATCGACGAGCCCACCACCGGCCTCGACGTCGGCGCGCGACGCCAGTTCTGGCAGGTGATCCGGGACCTCAAGGCGCGCGGCGTCAGCATCGTGCTGACGACCCACTATCTCGAGGAGGCCGACGCGCTCGCCGACCGCATCGTCGTGATCGGCCGCGGTCGCGTGATCGCCGAGGGCACGCCCCGCGAGATCAAGTCGCGGGCCAGCGGTCGACGCATCAGTGCGCGGAGCGTGCTGCCGCTCGACCGGGTCCGCGGCTTCGCGCACGTCGCGCAGGCGAGCGCAATCGACGGCCGGATCCACCTGACGAGCGCGCGTGTCGAGGACGTGCTGCGCGAGTGGCTCGCCGCGGACGACGAGCTCGCCGACCTGACGGTCGAGGCGCTGAGCCTCGAGGACGCCTTCGTCGAACTGACCCGGGAGCCCGCGCCATGACCCTTCGCGTCCACCTCTGGGAGTCGTACTACGAGCTCCTGAAGACCCTGCGCCAGCCGGCCTTCGTGCTGCCGAGCCTGGCCTTCCCGGTCGTGTTCTACACGCTGTTCGCAGTCCTGCTGCCCGGCAACTGGGGCAGTTACCAGAAGGCGACCTACCTGCTCGCGACCTATGGCGTGTTCGGCGTGATCGGACCTGCGCTGTTCGGGTTCGGCGTTGGACTCGCGCTCGAGCGCCAGCAGGGTTGGCTGCGCCTGAAGCGCGTGTCGCCGATGCCGGTCTCGGCCTACTTCACCGCCAAGATCGTGATGAGCCTCGTGTTCGCGGTCGTGATCTACGGCCTGCTGTCGCTGGTCGGCCTCGTCTTCGGCGGTGTCGAGATCGGGCTCGGCCCGTGGCTCGCGCTCGGCGCCGTGCTGCTGCTCGGAGTGCTGCCGTTCTGCGCGCTCGGGCTCCTGATCGGCTCGCTGGTGAGCGGCCAGGCGGCGGTCGCGATCGTGAACCTCGTCTACCTGCCGATGGCGGTGCTGTCCGGCCTGTGGATCCCGCTCTTCATATTCCCGGGCTTCCTCCAGGACCTCGCCGTCGTCTGGCCCGCGTGGCATCTCGCCGAAATGGCGCTCGGCGTGGTCGGTCAGGTCGAGGGCGTGCCGATGGCGCGGCACGCGCTGGTGCTCCTGCTGATGACGGCGCTGTTCCTCGTGCTCGCGGCGCTCAGCTGGCGGCGCTGATCCACCCGGGACCTGAGCCTGTCGCGATCCGTCCTCCATTCGAGTCACCAGGAAAACGATGAACCGAACCGCATTGGTCCTGCTGGCCGTCGCGCTGACGATCGCGCTGGCCTTCCTGCTCGCCACCTTCGAGCGTGCCGATCGTCCCGCGCCGGGCCGTGGCGGAAGCTCTTCGGCGACCGACCAGCCCGCGGCCGATCGCGCCGACCCGGCGACCCGCGCCGGCGTCGAGATCCGCGACGACGGCCTGGTCGCGACCTGGTTCGCGCCGCCGGACGGCGCGCCGCGCGCGGCGCTGCTGGTGCTGGGCGGCAGCGAGGGCGGAAAGGCGACTTCGATGGCGCTCGCCGAGGCGCTGCATCGCGAGGGCCACGCGACGCTCGCGCTGGCGTACTTCGGCGCCGACGGTTTGCCGGATCAACTGAAGGAAATCCCGCTCGCGTACTTCGAGCGCGCGCTCGAATGGCTGTCGCGCCAGCCCGGCGTGGACCCGGCGCGGATCGGCGTGATCGGCGGGTCCAAGGGCGCCGAGGCGGCGCTGCTGCTCGCGAGCCGCGACCTGCGCGTGCGCGCGGTGGTGGCGTTCGCGCCAACCGACCACGCCTGGCAGAGCGTCGACTGGAACGCGTGGAGCGATACGCCATCGTGGACCGAAGGCGGAATGCCCGTGCCGTACCTGCGCTACGCGCCGTTCGACGCGCGCGCCGGGATTCGCGCGATGTACGACCGCAGCCTCGCCGACGCCACCCCCGCGGCGCTCGACGCCGCGCGCATTCCGGTCGAACGCTCGGACGCCGCGCTGCTGCTGATTGCAGGCGGCGCGGACGGCCTGTGGGGCGCAGTCGAGGCCAGTCGCCGGATCGCCGCGACGCTCGCCACCGCCGGGCATCCGCACCCGGTCGAGGTCCTCGAGTATCCCGACGCCGGGCACGTCGTCTACCTCGGCGGACCGATCGCCGACGACGACCCGAGACTCGACCAGTTTCTCGCGATGGGGGGCACCCGCGCCGGGATCGTCGCGGCGATCAACGACGCGTGGCCGCGCTCGCTCGCATTCCTTGCGCGGCACCTTTCGCCCGCGCAGGCGACACCCGCCGCACGGCCCGCGGAAGCCGCGCCGGGGCATTGATGGCCGGAGCCACGGATCGCGCTTCGCCATGTGACGCAGACCGGATTGCCCGCGCGCGACGGCGCTCCGAAGCGGGTTCCGAGACTGGATCCGCCGGGGAACCGGCGCTGTCGTTTCAGACCAGCGCCCCGGGATTCATCAGCCCCTTCGGATCGAGCGTGCGCTTGATCGCGTCGTGAAGCGCGAGCGCCATCGGGTCGCGACCTTCGCGCCAGCGGTAGAACTTGCCGAGCTGGAAATGCACCGCGCCTGCGCTGCGCAGGGTGTCGGCAAGCAGGCGCTTCAGCCGTGCGACCTCGGCGGTCGCCGCCGGATTGGCCGCCGGCTCGCCGGCCCTGTCGCGGAAGACCGGATCGACGACGCGGCGGTGGTACTCGGTGTGCGCATCCGGCCAGTAGAACACCGGCTCGATCAGCAGGCCCTGCTGCGCGAGCGTCGTGTACAGGAATCCGACCGCGATCGCGTGGCGCTCGAGCGTCGCGCGCTCGGCGGCGATCACGCGGTCGAGCGCGGCCTGCGCGGCCGCCGCGCGCGAGTGCGGGACGATGCCGTGCACCGGCACCCAGCGTTCGCCGGCCGGGCCAAGGATCGTGTTCGGCGGCGTGAACGGCTGCGCGCGCAGCACCTTCGGGATCGAGTTCTCGATCTCGCGCGCGGCCGGCCCCGCGGCGCGGCGCGCGGCCGCGAGCCGGGCGTCGACCGTCGCGCGCGAGTCGCCCTCGACCACGAGGTGCAGCGTCCAGTCCGACTCGCCGATGAAGTCGCGGCCGGCCGTGACGAGCTTCAAGCCCGCGACGAGGCCGGCGCGCCTGACGACCTGGCCGAGCGTCTTCGCGTCCTCCATCAGCGAGGCGCGCCGCATCCGCATCCCGGCGAGCACCGGGTCGAACGCGAAACACTCGCTCGCGAGCCCGTGCCGCGAAACCTCGCTCATCGCCGCGAGGCAATCGTCGATCCGCGCGAACGCGAACGAAAGCCCCTCGACCACGGCCGGCCGGTCGATCAGCCGCAGCGTCGCCTCGACCTTGATCCCGAGCGTCCCGGCATCGCCGATGAAGAGCCCGGTCGCATCGGGACCGAACCAGCGCGTGAACGGCGCGGTGCCGGGCGCCGCGGCGCTCCCGGTCACGAGCTCGCGGCCCTCGGGCGTCACGACGCGCAGGCCCAGCACCGAATCGCCGACCGCGCCGTGAAGCGCCGAGCCGAGGAACACGCTGCCCTGCGACAGCGCGCCGCCGACCGTCGCGCGCAGGCCCGACAGCGGACCCCAGTACGGCGTGCGCAGGCCATGCGGCTCGAGCGCCTGATCGAGCGCGGCCCATGTGACGCCGCACTCGACCGTGACGTAACGGTCGGCGGCCTCGATCGCGACGATCCGGTCGAGCCCGCGCGTGTCGATCAGCACCGCGCCCGCCTGACGGGCGAGATAGCCGTCGGTGTACGAGAGCCCGCCGCCGCGCGCGAGCATTGGGATGCCGGCGCGCGCGAGCGCGGCGACGGTCGCGGCCAGCGCTGCGCGGTCCGCGGGTCTCGCGACCGCGGCGAGCGGGGCACCCACGGCGAAGACGTCCTGGGCATGGAACGCGAGCTCGGCCGGATCGCGGACCAGACGCTCGGGTCCCAGGATCGCGGCGAGTTCGCCCCAGAGCGGATCGGACGGGGGCTCTGGCATCGCGTTCATGGCTGGACTCCGATGGATGGGCTCGGCGCGAAGCGCGCGCCAAGTCTTTCGACGAGCGCGGCGAGGCGGTCGGCGAGTTCGAATCCGGCCGGCGCGCGCAGCACGAGACGCGCCCCGAGCCCGGACGCGAGCGGTTCGAGCGGCGGCGCGAGGTGGGCGTCGAGCATCGGCGCAAGGCGCGCGCCCAGGCGGATCATCTCGACCGCGTCCTCCTCGATCAGGAACGGCGCCGGTGCCGCGACCCGCCGGGCGTGCCGCCCGAGCGGCGGCCACCAGCGCGGGAACAGCGCGCCGAGGCGGACCCAGTTCCACGCCTCGATCAGATGCGCGCCGGTCGGATGCAGCGCGCCGGACGGCGCGCCGGCGACCAGCGTCGCGCGCTCCTCGGACGTGAGTGGCAGCGGCGCGTCGAGCACGACCTCGTCGAGCCGCTCGCCGAGCCGCCGCGCGAGCACGAGCGCGAGCGCCGCACTCGCGCCGCGCGCGACGATCCGCACCGGCCCCTCGCCGTGGCGCGCGATCGCGGCGTCGATCGCGTCCGCGATCGACTCGGGATCGAGCGGACCGGTCCACTCGCACGACGCGCCGTGGCCCGGCAGCTCGGGCGCGATCAGCGTCTCGCCGGGCGCGACGCGCGCGAGCTCGGGCGATCGCTGCGGCGCGCAGCCGAGATCGTGCAGCACGACCCGCGTGGGCGCGCCGCCGCGTCGGACGCGGACCGACAGATCGCCGTCGCGGCTCGCGACGATCGTGCGGCCGAGCGCGCCCGCCGCAGGCCGGGACTCGGCGACCGGTCCCGACGCGCAGCGCCCGCGATGGGCCGCGAGCAGCTCGCGCAGGCGCGCGAGCATCCCGGCCTGGCCGTTCTCGATCCGCTCGACCGTGACATTCGGCGGGAGCGGCGGCAGCCGCTCGGCGTGCGGGTAGAGCACGTCGTCGCGACGGTAGAGGAGGTGCGCCGGCACCGTGAGCCGGCCGGGGCCGTCGGGGTCGTCGAGCAGGAACGGCGCGCGGTAGCCGGTGCGGAAGCCATCGCCAGCCGCGAGCGCGTCGAGCACGTCGCGCTGCGTGCGCTCGGGCGTCGGCAGGTCGAAGGCCAGCCGGCACTCGGCGCGGTCATCGTTCCACGGGAAGTAGAGCAGCTGCTCGCGGAATCGCGCCCACAGCCACAGCAGATGGGTGCCGTCCCACGCCGGCTCGAACGGCGGCAGGTAGCGCGCCAGCATCGGCCGCCGCTCGGCCTCGGTGAAGCGCGCGAGCCCGTCGGTCACGAGCAGCGCGACCCGCCCGGGGTCGAGCAGCGCGAGCCGGGTCGCGATCGACGCGCCGGTGTGCACGCCCCACGCGGCGACGCGCTCGAGCCCGAGCGCCGCGAGCAGCGCGGCGAGGTTCGACGCGAAGTCGTCGATCGTCGGCTGCGCGCGTCCCATCGGCTCCGAGTGGCCGAAGCCCGGCGTGTCCGGGGCGATCACGAGATGCTCGTCCGCGAGCGCCTCGATCATCGGCACGAGCGCGGCGGACGACTGCGGCGACTGGTGGACCAGCAGCACGGCCGGCCCGGCGCCGGCGATCCGCACGTGGACGTCGCGGTCGCCGACGCGGACGAAGCGGCGCTCGATGCGGCTCACGCGGCGCCCTCCGCGGCCACGCGCACCAGCGCCTTGCCGACATTGCGGCCTTCGAGCAGCGCGATGAACTGCTCGGGCGCCGCCGCGAGGCCGTCGCGCACGTCGGCGAGCCAGCGGATCCGGCCGTCCGCGACCTTCGGCCCGACCTCGGCGACGAACTCGGGGAAGCGGCCGAGATGGTCGTAGACGACGAGGCCCTCGAGCCTCGCGCGCGCGCCGATCACGGGCCCGAGGTTCGGGCCGACTGGCCGGGTGTCGCGGTTGTACTGGTCGATCAGCCCGCAGAGCACGACCCGCGCGTGCTTCCGGAGCATCCCGATCGCGGCTTCGAGGATCGCGCCGCCGACGTTGTCGAAGTAGACGTCGACGCCGTCCGGGCACGCGGCACGAAGCTCGGCGACGAACTCCGGCGACCGGTAGTTGACCGCCGCGTCGCAGCCGAAGCGCTCGACCGAGAGCCGGTTCTTCTCGTCCGAGCCGTTGATCCCGACGACCCGGCAGCCGGCCTCGCGCGCGAGCTGGGTCGCAAGGCTCCCGACCGCGCCGGCGGCCGAGGACACGAGCACGGTCTCGCCGGCCACGGGCCTTCCGATCGTGCGCAGTCCGGCCCACGCGGTGAGTCCGGGGATCCCGAGCACGCCGAGATGCGCCTCGGGCGGCGCGAGCGCGCGGTCGACCGGTCGCGCCGAGCCGGTCTCGACGAGCGCCCACTCGCGCCAGCCGGTCTCGCCGACCAGCGTCGCGCCGACCGGAAAGCGCGGATCGCCCGACGCGACCACCGTGCCGAGCCCGATTCCGGGGATCGTCTCGCCGATCGCAGGCGGCTTCGTCAGGTGCCGCCCGGCGAGCAGCGGGCGCAGGTACGGGTCGATCGACAGCCACTCGACCCGCACCAGCGCCTGGCCTGGCCCGGGGTCGGGCAGCGTCTCCTCGGCAAGTCCGAAGTCGCCCGGCGCCGGCATGCCGCCGACCTTGCGCGCCAGCACGATCGCTTTCGTCCGCCGCATGCACCCTCCGCGTCGATCTCGCCGGTCCGATGATATAGCCTTCGGGCGTTTGGTCCGGACATTTGACGACCCCACCCCTTGGACCGCGCTCCTCCACCGAAGGCCATCGCCGCCCTGCTCGCCGCGATCGACCGGATCGAGCGGGTCGTGGTGCTGGTCGCCTTCGCGCTGCTCGCCGGCGCGGTGTTCGCCGACGTGCTGCTGCGCGAGCTGACCGGGGTCGGCATCGCCCCGGCGCGCGAGCTCGCGGTGTTCGCGATGGTGGCGGTCGCATTGCTCGGCATGGACCTCGCGACGCGGGACGGCCTGCACCTGCGGCCGCGCTTCGCCGACGGCTGGCTGCCGGGCACCTGGCAGCCGTGGCTCGGCCGGGTCTCGGACCTCGTCGCGGCCGCGATCCTCGGCACGCTCGCGGCGTTCGCGGCGATCGTGGTCGCGGAGACCTTCGCGCTCGACGAGCGCTCGCCGGTGCTGCGCGTCCCGATCGCGCCGATCCAGCTGCTGCTGCCGCTGGCCTTCGGCCTGATGGCCCTGCGGCACCTCCTCGGCGCGATCTGGCCGGCGGTTGCCCCCGCGTCCGGGGGCGAGCGGTGACCGGCGCGCTGCTGCTGGTCGTCGCCGCGCTGGCACTGCTCGCGCTGCGCCAGAGCGTGCTCGCGGTGGTCGCGGTGATCGTGATCGCGATCCACGTCGTCCATGGCGACGGCGATCCGACCGTGATCGCGCTCGACGCGTGGGACGGACTCAACAAGGACGTGCTGCTGTCGATCCCGCTGTTCCTGCTCGCGAGCGCGCTGATGGCGCGCGGCTCGATGGCGAAGCGGCTGGTGCGGGTGATGCAGGCCGCGAGCGGCTGGCTGCCGGGCGGGCTCGGGCTCGCGGCGGTGGCCTCGTGCGCGCTGTTCGCGGCGGTCTCGGGCTCGGCGACCGCGACGCTGGTCGCGGTCGGCGCGGTGATGTACCCGGCGCTGGTCGCGGCGGGCTATTCGCGGCGCTTCGCGATCGGGCTGCTCGCGGCCGCCGGCACGCTCGGCATCGTGATCCCGCCGTCGATCCCGCTGATCCTCTACGGCGTGATGACCGGCACGTCGATCTCGGACCTGTTCCTCGCCGGCCTGTTCCCGGGCCTTGCGCTCGCCGGGCTGCTCGGCGGCCATACCGTGATCGTGAACCGCCGGATCGCGCGCACCGCGTTCGACGCGCGCGAACTCCTCGCCGCGATCCGCGACGGCGCGTTCTCGCTGCTGATGCCGCTGGTCGTGCTCGGCGGCATCTACGGCGGCTTCTTCACCGCGACCGAGGCGGCCGCGGTCGCGGTCGCGTTCGCGCTCGTCGTCGAACGCTTCATCCATCGCGGCCTCGACTGGCGCGGCGTCGCCGACGTCGTGATCGACACCGCGCGCACGATGGGCGCGCTGTTCCCGATCCTGATGCTGGCCTTCTCGCTGAACCTGTGGTTCGCGCTCGAGGGCGTGCCGGGCCGGCTGGTCGAGGGACTCACCCCGCACCTCGACACGCCGCTCGCCTTCCTCGTCGCCGCGAACCTGTTCCTGCTCGCGGTCGGCTGCCTGATCGACATCGGGTCGGCGATCCTGCTGCTCGCGCCGCTGCTGGTGCCGCTCGCGGCGCACCACGGCTTCGACCCGGTGCATTTCGGGATCGTGATGGTCGTGAACCTCGAGATCGGCTACCTGACCCCGCCGATGGGGCTCAACCTGATCGTCGCGATGGCGGCCTTCCGCGAGAGCTTCCGCGAGGTCGCGCTCGCGGTGCTGCCGTTCATCGCGATCCTGCTCGCGGGTCTGGTGCTGGTCAGCCTCGTGCCGGCGCTGTCGCTGGCGCTGGTGCGCTAGCCGCGTTCCGCGATCGCGGCGTACTCGCGCCGGCCGGCCTCGATCGCCGCGAGCACGCTCGCGGCCTCGCCGCCGACGCGCTCGACGAGGCGCCGCTGCTGCTCGGCCGCGGTTGCCGCCCAGCGCGCGCGCTCGCCGGCGTCGAGATCGACGATCGTCGCGCCGAGCGATGGCAAGAGCTCGCGCTCGTAGCGCGCCAGCGACTCGCGCACGTCGGCGCGCGCCTCGTCGACCGGGTCGAGACTGCCGAGCAGCAGCGCGCGCCGGTCGTCGCGCAGGCCCTCGAACCACGCGCGATTGGCGATGATCACGCCGGTGTCGAAGGCGTGGTAGGTGCGCGTCAGCACCGGGGCCTCGCGCGCGAGCCCGGCGAGCGCGTACATCCCGGTGCCGGACTGCCCGCCCTCGATCAGCCCGGTCTGCAGCGCCGGCAGGACCTCGGGGAAAGGCAGCGTGATCCCGTCCATGCCGAGGGCGCGCGCGAACTCGCGCTGCGCGAGCGCGGTCGACGTGCGCATCCGCACGCCGGCCACGTCCTCGGGCACCCGGAACGGTCGGCGCCCGTAGAGATGCACCCAGCCGACCTCGGCCCACGACAGCAGCGCGAGCCCACGCGCGGCGAACAGGCGCTCGAAGAGCGGCGTCAGGTGCCGGTCGATGACGTGGTCGATCTCGGCCAGCGAGCCGAAGAGGTACGGCGCCATCAGCACGTTGAGCTCGGGCACCACGCTGGCCGTGCCCTGCAGCGAGTAGCCGCCGAGCTGGACGCGCCCGCGGCGCAGCGCCGACAGCGTCACCTCCTCGCTGCCGATCTCGGCGCGCACGTGCAGCCGCACATCGAGCGCATCCGCGGCGAGACGCCCGGCGCGCTCGGCGAAGCGCAGCCAGAGCCGGTGCCACGGCGTGTTCGGGACCGTGACCGCGCTGACCCGCACGCGCGTCGGCGCCTCGGGGTCCACGGCCTGCCGGGCGCACCCGGGAAGCCACGGCAGCGCGGCGGCGGCAAGGAGCTGGCGGCGACGGAGCGGCATGGGCTTGCTCGAGGGACCCGGGCCGCGATTATGCTTGGTCCGGACCAATCACCGGAAGCCCGCTTCGGAGACCCTGATGGACTACCAGCTCCTCGTCGTCGCGCATCTGGTCGTCGCCGGCTACTGGCTCGGCACCGACCTCGCGGTCTACTACCTCGCCGGCGCGATCGCCGACGGCCGGCGCCCGGCCGCGGTCCGCGGCTACGCGGCCCAGGCGATGCTGGTGCTCGACATGGTGCCGCGCACCGCGCTGGTGCTGACGCTCGCGATCGGGGCCACTCTGGCCGCGCGGATGGGCCTCTTTCCGGCGCTCGCGCCGTGGCTCTGGGCCTTCTGGCTCGCGGCGCTCGCGTGGCTCGGGCTGACCTGGGCGGTGTTCCGGCTCGAGCGCTCGGCGCTCGGACACCGGCTCGCGACGATCGACTTCGCGCTCCGGATCGCGATCGCGCTCGGCTGCCTCGCGCTCGCGGTCGATGCCTTCCGGCCGGGCGGCGCGGTGCTCGAGGCGCCATGGCTCGGCGCCAAGCTCGCGATCCTCGGCACCATCATCGGGCTCGGGCTCGTGGTCCGGGTGCAGCTGAAGCCATTCGGCGCCCTCCTCGGCCGCTCGCTGTCGCCGGAGGCGACCGCCGCCGACCATGCCGCGGTCGCGCGGCTGATCGCGCAGGTCAAGGTGCCGGTCTGGCTGATCTGGATCGGCGTCTTCGCCGCGATCGTGCTGGGGCGGCTGAAGCCGATGTGAGCCCGCGGCTCAGGCGCGCTCGAGCGCCTCGAGCTCACCCGAGACCTCGAGCCACTCGTCCTCGAGCGCCGCGCGCTCGGCACGCAGCGCGCCCTGGCGCTTCGCGAGCGACGCGAGTTCCGAGCCGCTGAGCGCAGCGACCGCGTCGGGATCGAGCAGCCGTGCGTCGAGCACCGCGGCCTCGGTCGCGATCGCGGCGAGGCGGGCGTCGATCGCGTCGAGGCGACGGCGAAGCGGACGTTCGCGCTCGCGCCGCTCGGCGGCAAGCCGGCGGCGCTGCTGGCCGGTCAGGACCGGCGCGGCCGCGGTGGACGCCGCCGCGGGGGCGTGGCCCCCGGCGCGGACTCGCCCTCCTGCCCGCGGCGCTGGCGCAGCCAGCGCGCGTAGTCGTCGAGGTCGCCGTCAAAGGGCTCGACGCGGCCATCGGCGACCCGCCAGAAGGTGTCGCAGACGAGCCCGAGCAGCGAGCGGTCGTGGCTGACCAGCACGATCGCGCCGTCGAAGTCGTTGAGCGCCTCGGCGAGGCCCTCGCGCATCTCGAGGTCGAGGTGGTTGGTCGGCTCGTCCAGCAGCAGCAGGTTCGGGCGCGTCCACGCGATCAGCGCCAGCGCCAGCCGCGCGCGCTCGCCGCCCGAGAAGCCGTCGACCGGCTCGAACACGCGATCGCCGACGAAGTCCCAGCGCCCGAGCCAGTTGCGCGCGGCCTGCTCGCCGATCCCGGGCGCGAGGTCCATCAGGTGCCGGAGCGGCGTCTCGCCGGCGCGCAGCTGCTCGACCGTGTGCTGCGCGAAATAGCCGACCACGAGGTCCTTGTGCGCGACGCGGGTGCCCGCGAGCGGCGGCAGGTGACCTGCGATGGTCTTGACCAGGGTCGACTTGCCCTCGCCGTTCGGGCCGAGCAGGCCGATGCGCTCACCGGCCTCGAGGCCCAAGCGCACGCCCTCGAGCACGCGCGTCTCGGCGCGGTCGTGGGCGTCGATCAGCGCCGCGCCGTCGTCGTGGTCGTCGGGCGAGCCCTTGCGGTAGCCGGCGGCGACGTCGGCGAGCGTGAGCAGCATCTCGGGCAGGCGCGCCGGCTGCTCGAACGCGATCCGGACCCCGCGCTCGGCGCGCACCGCCGCGGTCGCCTCCATCCGCTCGAGCCGCTTGACCCGCGACTGCGCCTGGCGCGCCTTGCTGGCCTTGGCCTTGAAGCGGTCGATGAACTTCTGCAGGTGGGCACGCTCGGCCTGCTCCTTCTCGAAGGCGATCTGCTGCTGGCGCAGCAGCTCGGCGCGCTGCCGCTCGAAGGCGGCGTAGTTGCCGACGTAGAGCCGCGCGCCGCCGTCGGCGACGTGCAGGATGTGGGTCGCGACGCCGTCGAGGAAGTCGCGGTCGTGCGAGATCACCAGCAGCAGGCCCGGATACCTGCGCAGCCACTCCTCGAGCCAGACCACCGCGTCGAGGTCGAGGTGGTTGGTCGGCTCGTCGAGCAGCAGCGCCTCCGACGGTGCCATCAGCGCGCGGGCGAGGTTCAGGCGCGCGCGCCAGCCGCCCGAGAAGTCGGCGACCGGATGCGCGTGGGTGTGGGCCTTGAAGCCGAGGCCATGCAGCAGCCGGCCGGCGCGGGCGCGGGCGTCGTAGGCGCCGATCTCGTCGATCCGCTGGTGGGCGCGGGCCGCGGCCTCCGGATCGTGCTCGGCCTCGGCGCGGGCGGCCTCGGCCAGCGCCGCGGCGGCTTCGGCATCGCCGCCGAGCACGAAGTCGATCGCCGGATCCGGCAGCCCCGGCGTCTCCTGCGCGACCCACGCGATGCGCTGCGCGCGCGGGCGCTCGACCTGGCCGCGATCGGGCTCGAGCTCGCCGAGGATCGCCGCGAACAGCGAAGACTTGCCGCAGCCGTTGCGGCCGACCACGCCGACGCGCCAGCCGGCGTGCAGCGTCACGTCGACGTCCGACAGCAGCGCGCGGCCGCCGCGGCGGATCGCGACCCCGCGCAGGGCGATCATCGGTCCGGCATCCCGGTCAGGGTCCGGAGCGGCCGTGCCAGGCCGGCACCAGCCGGAGCCGGCCCGCGGGCCTCCGGCATCGAGCGTGAACAGCGCATCGGCGGATTGTCCCATGGCGATGCCCGCCGGCCGCAGATCTCGTCCGGCGTGTCCCGGCGGCGCCGGCCGCCGAGCCGCGCGGGCGGTCGCGGCACGGCCGGCGGAAACCGTCGCGTGTGGACAATTCTGGCGCGAAACTTGCTTGGCAATCGGGTCACGCGCCCGTCATGCCCGATCCCGGCCCGGCGGCGGGCCCCTTCCGACGGCCGTTGCGCGTCAGCTTCGGACATCCCGCGTCGGGCGTTGCCGGGAGATGCCACGGTCGGGCGGCCGACGGAGGATATGGAATGATCGACGCGATCGAATCGGAGGGTGCCTCGGCCACCGCGCAACGCCGACCCACCGTGCTGATCGTCGACGACCAGGTCGCGAACGTGCACGCGCTGGCGAGGATCCTCGGCGACCAGGTCACGACGATCTTCGCGCTCGACGGCACCCAGGCGCTCGCGCGCGTGGCCGCGCAGCCGGTCGATCTGGTCCTGCTCGACGTGATGATGAAGGGCCTCGACGGCTTCGCCGTCTGCCAGCGGCTGAAGGCCGATCCACGCACGGCCTCGATCCCGGTGATCTTCGTGTCCGGCCTGACCGAGGGCGCCGACGAGGAGCGTGGCTTCGCCGTCGGCGCGGTCGACTACATCCACAAGCCGTTCCTGCCGGCGATCGTGCGCGCGCGGGTCCACACCCAGCTGCGGCTCAGGTCCGCGCTCGACCAGCTCGAGCGGATGGCGCGCACCGATCCGCTGACCGGGCTTTCGAATCGGCGGCACTTCGACCAGTCCTTCGCTGCGCTCGTGGCCGAGGCCGGGATCCTGGGATTTCCGCTGTCGCTGATGGTCGCGGATGTCGATCACTTCAAGCGCATCAATGACGAGGCCGGCCACGCCAACGGCGACGCGGTGCTCATCGGCGTGGCCCGTCGACTCGCCGCGACGGTCGGGTCACTCGGCATCGTCGCGCGCTGGGGTGGCGAGGAGTTCGTCTGTGCCGTGCGCCTCGACGGACCGGCCGCGCTCGCGCTCGCCGAGCGACTCCGCCTCGCGATCGCGGACGGCCCGATCGCCGGCCATCCGGTCACGCTGAGCGTCGGAGTCGCCGCGGTCGAACCGGGTCGCGACACCCGGTTGGCCTTCGTGCGGGCCGACGCGGCGCTGTTCCGCGCCAAGCAGGCGGGCCGCGACCGCTGCGTGCTGGCCGACGGATGACGCGCCTCGTCTCCCGCTGGCGACCCGCGCCCGGTCTTGGCGGACGGGCGATCGCGCTGGTCGCGGTCGCGACGCTGCCCTGGCTGGTCTGGCTCGCGTGGCCTGCCCCCGATCCCGCGCCCGGGAACCGTGCCGGGATGCCGATCGCGGACGCCTCGGTCCGGCTCGCCGAGCTGTCGTCATCGATCGACGGATGGCAGGCGGACGCCGCGGCGATCGCCGCCGATCCGGCGCTCGTCGGCGCGATGGCAGTCGGGGACGATCGCGGTCTGGCCGAACTGCTCGCGAACCACGAGCGGGTCACCGGCTACGGCAACGCCCTCGTCGTCGACCCGGACCTGCGCGTGCGTGCCTTCGCGCGGCCGACCCGCTGGGCCGGGCTGCGCGTCCCGCGGTCCGACGATCCGCTCGCTCGCGTGCTCGAGGCCAGCCGCATCGCCGAGGGTCCCGCCCTGTCGCCGCTGGCCGGCTCGGGCGGCTCCGCGTCGCTCTACGTGGCAGCCCCGATCCGGGATCGCGACCGCGCGCTCGGCACGCTGGTGCTGGTGGCTGGCCCGTCGCAGTTCGCGGCGTTGCGTGGTGCCGCGGCCGGTCCCGACGGCACGACGCAGGATCTGGTCGTGCCGATCGACGGAACCTGGCATCGGCTCGACGTCGGTCCCCGCGGCGAAGCCCGGCTGGCGCGTCGTCCGTCGGACGCAGGCTTCGACCGGCTGCTGCTGCAGGCGACGACCGGAGCCGAGGCCACCGGCGTGATCGCGGCGCCGGACGGCGCGCCGGTCGCGCTGGTCGCACGCAGCTTCGGACCGCTCAATGCGGTGCTCGTCGTCGCCCGACCCGTCGCGACGCCGGATCGGGCGGCCGCCGCAGGCCCATCGGCGCTGTGGCCGCTCTCGGCCGCGGTGATCCTGGCGCTGGCGCTCGCCGTGATCCTGTCGCAGCGCCAGTCACCGCCGCCAGCGGCGAGCCGGCGTGCCGCGCGCCGCGAGCCCCGGCTCTCGCGCGACGTGACCGGCGAATCCGGTGGTCCGGCGCCGGGACCGGCAGCGCGCTCGGCGCTCCTCGGCGCCCTCGGACCCGAACTCCGCGCGCCGCTCGCCGCGGTCCTCGGCACGGCCGAGCTGGCGGCCACCGAAGCCACCGAGCCACGCCTCGCGGCGCGCATCGGGCGGATCCGGGCGAGCGCGGAGACGCTGCTCGGCTACCTCGACGATCTCGCGCTGCTGGCCGGACTCGAGGCGGGTCACGCGCCGGCGCGGCGGGAGCCGTTCCGGCTGCGCGACGTGGTCGCCGACCTGGCCCGCCGATGCGCGCCCGAGCTGGCCACGGCCGGCCGCGAGCTGCTGGTCCGGCGCGCCGCCGGCGTGCCCGATGCGCTGGTCGGGGACCGCGAACGGCTTGCCGACGCGCTGGTTCGCATCGTCCGCGCCGCACACGCGCGGATCCCGGGCGGACGGCCCGTCCGGCTGGTCGTGGAGGCACCGGACGACGCGGCCGACGGCGATGCCGACGACGGCACCGGGTCGGGTCGCCGACTCGTGATCTCCGTGCATGGGCTCGACGGACTGCTGGCCCTCGACGACTGCTTCGACACCGCGACGCTGATCGACGACCGTGCCGCCCCGACGCCGAGCGCGACCTCGATCGGGATCCGGATCGCGGCGCGCCTGGTCGAGTCGCTGGGCGCGGACGCGCTGTGGTCCGCCGACGGCGACGCGCCCGCCTTCCGATTCGAGCTGCCGCTGGCATCGGACGTGGCGACCGAGCCCGCGCGCCCGTCGCTGCGCGGCCGACGCGCCCTGATCGTCGACGAACTCGGCGTCTGCGCCGAGCTGCTCGCCGAGCAGCTCGCGCGCGCCGGACTCGACGTGCACGAAACCGCGACCGTCGCGGCCGCGGCCAGCGAACTCCGGCGCGCGATCCCACCGCGCGCCCGGCCTTATGACCTGCTGCTGGTCGATGACCGCGTCGCCGATCTCGACCGCCTGCCGGCGCTGGTGGCCGGCCGCGCGGAGGGCCGGCACCTGCCGCCCGTGGTGCTGATCGCGACGCCCGGGACCCCCTCGGGCGGGACCCGCAGCGCCGATGCGCGCCTCGACCGGCCGGTGGACGAGCCGGTGGTCCTCGAGACGGTCGCGGGCGTGCTCGGCCTCGGACCGGGCCCATCGGCGACCGAGGCGGTCCCGCAGGCCCGGTCCGATCGACCGCTCGCGGGCCGGCGCCTGCTCCTCGTCGATGACAACGCGACCAACCGCGAGGTCGGCGTCGAGCTGCTGCAACGGGCCGGCGCCGCGGTCGAGACCGCCGCGGACGGTCGCGCCGCGGTCGATGCGCTCGCGGCGGGACGGACCTACGACGCGGTCCTGATGGACCTCGAGATGCCTCGCATGGATGGGCTGTCCGCCAGCCGCGCGATCTGCGCGCTTCCGGGACGCTCGGAGCTCCCGATCATCGCGTGGTCCGCGCACGTGCTGCCGCAGGACCGCGCACGCTGCCTCGACGCGGGGATGAACGACCATCTGCCGAAGCCGGTCCTGCCGGAGCGGCTTTATGCGACGGTCGCGCGCTGGACCGGCGGCATCGCGACCCCGGCTCCGGAAGCCGAGTCCGGCGGCGCCCGCCGCGGCGAGGCCCCGGATGCACCGCCACTCGACGCGGACTCGGCGATCCGCTACCTCGGCGACGACGCATCGCTCTACCGCCGCCTGCTCGCCGCCTTCGCCGACGAGCACGCCGACGACGCGGTCCGGATCGGCGTCGCGATCGCGACCGGACGCCGCGGCGAGGCGCGCGAGGCGGCGCACGCGCTGAAGGGACTCGCGGCGACGCTCGGCATGGGCCCGCTGTCCCGGGTCTCGGCAACCATCGAACTCAACCTGCGCGCCGGCAGCGCGGTGCCCGACAGCGTGCTCGACGCGCTGCGTGACCGTCTCGCCGAGGCGCTGCACGCCGCGACCCGGTGGCTCGCGGAGTACGCCCCGACGGCACGCAGCGACGATCAAGGAGTGGTCGCGACCGCGGTCGACCGCGAAGCCGAGCTGGCAATGCTCGATGCCCAGATCGAGCGCGGCGAGTTGGCCGCGCTCGGCACGTTCGAGCGTCTGTCGGCCACGCGGCGGGCGGATCTCGACGACGCCGAATGGGAAGCCGTCCACGAGGCGCTGGTCCGGCTCGACTTCGAGCGCGCGGCGTCGCTGCGACGCCGGATCGGGTGATCCGGCGCGGCCGGCGGCTCAGCCGCGGGAGAAGGCCAGCCGGCCGCCCTCGGCATGGACCCGGATCGTGTCGCCCGGCCTGAACTCCCCGGCGAGGATCCGCTGCGCGAGCGGGTTCTCGAGCTGCTGCTGGATCGCGCGCTTCAGCGGCCGCGCGCCGTAGACCGGATCGAAGCCGAGGTTGCCGAGGAGATCCAGCGCCTCGTCGTCGATCGCGAGTGCCAGCTCGCGCTCGCCGAGCCGCTTCTCGAGGTTCGCCAGCTGGATCCGCGCGATCCTGCGGATGTGCTCGCGACCGAGCGGGTGGAACACGACGATCTCGTCGAGCCGGTTGATGAACTCCGGCCGGAAGTGCTGCTGCACGATCTCGAGCACCGCCGATTTCATGCCGGCGTAGTCGTTCTTGGCCGCGAGGTCCTGGATCACGTGCGATCCCAGGTTCGAGGTCATCACGATCACCGTGTTGCGGAAGTCCACGGTGCGGCCCTGGCCGTCGGTCAGGCGGCCGTCGTCGAGCACCTGCAGCAGCACGTTGAACACGTCGTGGTGCGCCTTCTCGACCTCGTCGAGCAGGATCACGCTGTACGGACGCCGGCGCACCGCCTCGGTGAGGTACCCGCCCTCCTCGTAGCCGACGTAGCCCGGCGGCGCGCCGATCAGCCGCGCGACCGAGTGCTTCTCCATGAACTCGCTCATGTCGATCCGCACCATCGCGTCCGGCGAATCGAACAGGAACTCGGCCAGCGCCTTCGACAGCTCGGTCTTGCCGACGCCGGTCGGTCCGAGGAACAGGAACGAACCGTTCGGCCGGTTCGGATCGGAAAGCCCCGCGCGCGCGCGCCGGATCGCGTCGGCCACCGCGCGCACGGCCTCGTCCTGTCCGACGACGCGCCTGTGGAGCTCGTCCTCCATCCGCAAGAGCTTCTCGCGCTCGCCCTCGAGCATCTTCGAGACCGGGATGCCGGTCCAGCGCGAGACCACCTCGGCGATCTCCTCGGCGGTGACCTTCTGCTGCAGCAGCCGGAAGCCGGCCTCCTCGGTCGCCTGGGCGGCCGCGAGCTGCTTCTCGAGCGCGGGCAGGCGGCCGTACTGGATCTCGCTCGCGCGCGCGAGGTCCTGGCGCCGGTGCGCGGCCTCGAGCTCCGCCTTGGCCTGCTCGATCTGCTCCTTGATCCTCGTCGTGCCGGTGACCGCCGCCTTCTCGGCCTTCCAGATCTCCTCGAGGTCCGAGAACTCGCGCTCGAGGCGCGCGATCTCGTCCTCGAGGTCGGCGAGCCGCTGCTTCGAGGCCGCGTCCGACTCCTTCCTCAGCGCCTCGCGCTGGATCTTGAGCTGGATCAGTCGCCGTTCCAGCCGGTCGAGCTCCTCGGGCTTCGAGTCGATCTCCATCCGGATCCGGCTCGCGGCCTCGTCCATCAGGTCGATCGCCTTGTCGGGCAGCTGGCGGTCGGCGATGTAGCGGTGCGACAGCGTCGCGGCGGCCACGATCGCCGGGTCGGTGATCTCGACGCCGTGGTGGACCGCGTACTTCTCCTTGAGTCCGCGCAGGATCGCGATCGTGTCCTCGACCGAGGGCTCGCCGACGAAGACCTTCTGGAAGCGGCGCTCGAGCGCCGCGTCCTTCTCGATGTACTTGCGGTACTCATCGAGCGTGGTCGCGCCGATGCAGTGGAGTTCGCCGCGCGCGAGCGCCGGCTTCAGCATGTTGCCGGCGTCCATCGCGCCTTCGGCCTTGCCGGCGCCGACCATCGTGTGCAGCTCGTCGATGAACAGGATCACCTGCCCCTCGTTCTTCGCGAGGTCGCTGAGCACGGCCTTGAGCCGCTCCTCGAACTCGCCGCGGAACTTGGCGCCGGCGATCAGGGCGCCCATGTCGAGCGCCAGCACGCGCTTGCCGCGCAGGCCCTCGGGCACCTCGCCGTTCACGATCCGCTGCGCGAGGCCCTCGACGATCGCGGTCTTGCCGACCCCGGGCTCGCCGATCAGGACGGGGTTGTTCTTGGTCCGGCGCTGCAGCACCTGGATCGTGCGGCGGATCTCCTCGTCGCGGCCGATCACCGGGTCGAGCTTCGAGGACTCGGCGCGTGCGGTCAGATCGATGCAGTACTTCTCGAGCGCCTGGCGCTGGTCCTCGGCGCCTTCGCTCCCGACCTTCTCGCCGCCGCGGAGCCTCTCGATCGCGGCCTCGATCGCCGGCTTCGTGGCGCCGGCCTCGGCCAGCGCCCTGCCCGCTGGGCCCTTGTCGTCGAGGCACGCGAGCACGAACAGCTCGCTCGCGATGTAGGCGTCGCCGCGCTGCTGCGCCAGCTTGTCGGTCAGGTTCAGCAGCCGGCCGAGGTCGTTCGAGATGCTGAGGTTGCCCTCCTCGCCCCTGACCTTCGGCAGCCGGTCGAGCTCGGTGCCGAGCCGCGCGCGCAGCGCGGCGACGTTGACGCCGGCCTGCGCCAGCAATGGCCGCGTCGAGCCGCCCTGCTGGTCGATCAGCGCCGCGAGCACGTGGACCGGCTCCAGCAGGTTGTGGTCGCGACCGACGGCCAGCGACTGGGCGTCGGCGAGCGCCTGCTGGAAGCGCGAGGTCAGCTTGTCCATCCGCATCGGGATCGTCCTGGATTCGTGGGCGGCCGGGCCGCGGTCCCGGTCGAGATGAGGCCCGGTCGGGCCGATTCAAGCCGGGGCTGGCGGCCCCGTTCGAGGCCGGGCATGCTCACCGGCCCATGACCCTCGATCAGGCCATCGTCCTCGCGGTGATGATCGGCGCGCTCGCGCTGTTCGTGACCGAGCGCCTGCGCCCCGAAGTCGTCGCGCTGCTGGTCGCGTGCACGCTCGCGGTCGCCGGCGTGGTCGATCCGCGGACCGCGGTGTCCGGATTCTCGAGCGAGGCCACGGTGGCGGTCGGCGCGATGTTCGTGCTGAGCGCGGGACTCGACCGCTCGGGCGCGCTCGCGGTCGTCGTGCTGGTGCTCGAGAGGCTGGCACGCTTCAAGATCCTGCTCAAGACCGGGGTGATGTCGATCGCAGGCACGCTGTCGGCGTTCGTCAACAACACCGCGGTCGTCGCGGTGCTGCTGCCGGTGGTCCTGCGGACGGCAGGCTCGCGCGGGCTGTCGCCGTCGCGCTATCTGATCCCGCTCTCGTATGCGTCGCAGTTCGGCGGCGTCTGCACGCTGATCGGCACGTCGACCAACCTCTTGGTCAACGGGCTCGCGATCAGCGCCGGGCTGCCCGGCTTCACGCTGTTCGAGTTCGCCTCGCTCGGCGTGATCCTGTTCGCGATCGGCATGGCCTACGTGCTGCTCGTCGGCTACTGGCTGCTGCCGGATCGCGGGCCGGGTCCGGCGCAGGAACCCTTCGAGATGGGCGAGTTCGTGACCGAGGTGCTGGTCCAGGACGGCGCCGCGGTCGGGCGCACCGTGTCCGAGCTCGGCCTCGACAAGCTCGGCCTGACCCCGCTCGACCTGGTGCGCGGAACGCGACGCTACTGGCGCCCCGAGGACCTCAAGCTCGAGGCCGGCGACGTGCTGCGCGTCAGCGGCGCGGCGCGCGATCTGACCGATCGCGAGCTCGGCCCGGGCCTCGTCCTGCACCCCGAGCACGCGCACGGCCTCGACCACCTCGACGAGGCCGACCGGCGCCGGATCGAGGCCCTGGTCCCGCCCGGCTCGCCGCTGATCGGGCACACGCCGCGCGAGCTGCTGATGGCCGAGCGCTACAACGCGGTGCTGCTCGCGATCCGCCGACATGGCAACCCGGTCACCGCGCAGCTGCGCGACACCCGCTTCGAGTCGGGCGACGTGCTGCTGCTGGTCGCGACCCGCGACGGCGCCTCGGAGCTGCACGCCGAGAGCGGCCTCGTCGTGCTGCGCGAGTCCGACCAGCCGCCGCGACGGAAGGCGCTGCCGTGGCCGCCGCTGCTGATCGTCGCCTCGGTGGTCGCGGTCGCCGCGATCGGCTGGCTGCCGATCCACATCGCCGCGCTCCTCGGCTGCATCGGCCTCGTCGCGGTCCGCACGCTGAGCAGCGAGGACGCGGTCCGCGCGGTCGACTGGCGCGTGCTGCTGCTGATCGCCGGCATGCTCCCGCTCGGCATCGCGATGCAGCAGAGCGGCCTCGCGCAGAACCTGGTCAAGGGCCTGCTCGACCTGACCGGGGTCGAGTCGCCGCACGTCGCGGTCGCGATCCTGTACCTGATGACCGCGATCCTGACCGAGTTCATGAGCAACAACGCGGCGGCGGTGCTGATGGTGCCGATCGGGCTGTCGCTGGCCGAGCACTTCGGGGCCGACTGGAAGCCGTTCCTGGTCGCGGTCGCGTTCGCCGCATCGACCGCGTTCGCGACCCCGGTCGGCTACCAGACCAACACGATGGTCTACAACGCCGGCAACTACCGCTTCACCGACTTCGTCCGCGTCGGCGGCCCGCTCAACGTCGTGTTCTGGATCGCCGCGAGCCTGCTGATCCCGCGCTATTTCCCGTTCTGACGGCGAGCCGCCGGATGGCACCGGCGCGCCGACCAGCGCGTCTCCGGGCGCGATCTTCCCGTGCGCGCCAGGTGATAGAATCGAGACCCCGGAGCTCGAAACCCGCCGCCATTGTCAGAGCTTCGTTTCGATATCGGGCTGTTCGCGTTCGGAATCGCGATTGCCGCGTTGCTGCTCGGCGCGCGCTCGCGGACGCCCAACAGCTTCGGCCGCGCGCTTCCGTCCTGGGCGGCCGCGGTCGTCGCGCTGGCGGCCGGTGGATTCCTGATCGCGCTCGGATCGGGACCGGGATCAGCATCGGCCACATTGGCCGGAAAATCGCTGGTCGCCGCCGCCCACGCGGCCTTCGTGCATGCGCTGCTGCTGGCCCTCGGGCGACGACCAGGGTGGGCAGGCCTCTGCGCGCTGCTCGTCCCGGTCGCCCTCGTCTTCGGCCTGTCGCTGGCGCTGGTCATGCGCCACCCCGAGGCGCCGCTCCGCTCCGGATTGCTGTCGCTGCTGATGGCGGGCTATGCAGGCGCCGCGATCGTGGCACTGGCGGCCGACGGCGCGTCGGCGTCGCGCTCGACCCGGGTCGCCTTGCTGATCGCCTTCTCGATCGCGGGCAGCGCGCATCTGGTCCGCGCGATGATCGCGATCGATTTCCCCGAGCTCGAGGCCCGCTGGCCGACCGCGACGCACGACCTGCTCCTGGTCTCGACTCTCGCGATGGTGGGCGCCTCGGTCGCGTTTGCGCTGGCCGCGAGCCACCGCACCCAGGACGACATTCTCGCGCTCGCCAACCGCGACGAGCTGACCGGCATTCCGAACCGGCGCGCCTTCAACCGGATCGGTGAACGGCTGCTCGAGCGCTGTCGCCGGCAGAACCAGCCGATCTCGGCCCTGGTGATCGACATCGACCATTTCAAGCGCATCAACGATCAGTTCGGCCATGCGGAGGGCGACCGCGTGCTGGTGCGCGTCGCGGGCGCGATCGCGGCGGCGGTCTCGAGCGATGGCATCGTGGCGCGCGTCGGCGGCGAGGAGTTCTTCGCGCTGCTGCCCGATCGAACCCTGACGGAGGCGCGCGAGACCGCGGAGCGGGTGCGCGGCTACGTGGCCTCGCTGCCGGGGATGGGCGGCCCCGGGCTCGTCACCGTCTCGGTCGGCGTCGCAGCGTCCGATCCGACCGACCTCGACCTCGAGGCGCTCGTCGAGCGCGCCGACGCGGCGCTGCTGGCGGCCAAGTCGGCCGGCCGCAACCGTACCGTGGTCGCGCCGACCGGCGGCGCGGTTCCGTCGCATCGGCTGCTCTCGCGCACGCAGGTCCGCTGAACCCGGCAGTCCCGGTCGCCGGCGCCGCGGTCCCGGGCGCCGACCCGGTCGCGCGCGCATGCGCCTCTGCTAGATTGCGGGCCGATGCCCTCCGACGCAGCCGGTTCCTTGCGCGACAGCGAGCAACCGGTGGCCGGCCGGTCGGCGGGCCTTTCGGCGCGCGCGCACCCCGCGATCCGCCTCCACTATCGCGCCCGCGCCGCGGCCTACCTCAACATGGCGGCGTTGCCGCTGTGGTGGATCGTCGAGGAAGGATTCCGAGCCGAGCTGGCCGCGGTCGCGCTGTGGTGCCTCGCGTTCCCGCACCTCGCGCGGGCGCTCGCGCCACGACTCGGCAACGACCGCGCGACCGAGCACCGCGTGATGCAGCTCGACTCGGCCAATGCCGCGCTGGTCTCCGGCGCCTGCGGCTTCGCGCTTTTCCCGACCGCGGTGATGGTGCTGGCGATGCTGATGAACGCGCTGATCAATGGCGGTGCGCGCTTCGGTCTCGCCCAGTTGCCCTTCCTCGCCGTCGGCGGGTTGGCCGGCGCGGCGGTCGGCGGCTTCACCTTCGCCTGGCAGGCGAGCCTCGGCGCCTCGCTGATCTCCGCCATCGGCCTCGTCTCGTACGTCCTGCTGGTCGGTCTCAACGCGCATGCGATGCAGGTGCGGCTGCGGCGGACGAAATCGGAGCTGGTCGACAAGTCACGCCAGCTCGAGGAAGCGAGCCTGACCGACCCGCTGACCCGCGTGCGCAACCGCCGCTGGATCGCGGCGCGGCTGGCCGAGACCGAGCGCACGCTGCGCGAACCGCTGGCCTTCGCGCTGATCGACGTCGACCACTTCAAGCGCATCAACGACCGCCACGGCCACGCCGCCGGCGACGCGGTGCTGCGGGAACTGGCGCTGCGCCTGGCGCGGGCCTGGCCGGCCCCGCACGACGTCGTGCGCTGGGGTGGCGAGGAGTTCCTCGTCGTCGCCCACGGCATCGACGCGGCGCGTCTGCCGCGGCTGGCCGAGGAGCTCCGTGCGCTGGTCGCGGTGCAGCCCTTCCCGATCCCGGGCGGCGAGTCGCTGCGGGCCAGCGTTTCGATCGGGCTTGCGCCCTATCCCTTCGGCCCGCGCCTCGACCGCGCCGACTGGACGCGGGTCATCGACCTCGCCGATCGTGGCCTCTACGAGGCCAAGCGCGGCGGCCGCAACACCTGGGTCGCGATCACGCCGGGCCCGGGCGCCGACGAAGCCGCGCTGGCCGATCGGCCCCTGGCGGAGGCGGAGAGCCTCGGCCTCGTTCGCACCATCCGGCCGTCGACGATCGCACCGCGGGATTGAGCGAGCGTCGCAGCTTCACTCGACCTGCCGTCCGTGGCTCGTTGCTTCGAGGACGTTGCAGAGCCGGCCTGGGACCCATCGATGACGTGATCGCGATGCCGTCGAGCCCGAGCGAGCCAACCCGGCGCGAGCTGAGGATGAAGGCTCGTCGGATCACCCGAAACGCCGTGCGCCCGCGATGCCCACGAGCACCAGCAGCCCCGCCAGCAGCGCCAGCCACATGCGGTTGGGACCATCGACCGGCGTCGGCGGCTGCGGCACCGGCCCGAGTGACTGGACGAAGAGGTCGCAGGTCTCCGGGTTGTCTCCCGGAAAATAGTTGGTCGCCAGCGAAGCGAATACCAACGTCCGTCCGTCGCCGCTGATCCCGATCCGCTGCCAGTAGTCCGAGGGCGGCAACTGGAAAAAGAGTCTCGCGCCGCACGGCAGCGCGTTGGGAAGTTGCCCTGCCGGAAGCGCTACCGCGCGGTTCGAGTTGGTCTCCCAGTCAAAGACGCGGACGATGTCGTTCGTGAAGAAGAACGCATAGTCGAGATAGACGAGACGCCGTCCGTCGCTTGACAAGTGCGGCGCAATCGAGCCGAGTGGATTGATCGAACTCGCGCGTCGGACGATCCCTGTCGACCGCTGTTTGATGACAATCTTGCCGCCTGGCGGAAGTCCGGGCGCAAGGTCTATCGACGAGGTAGTAAATGCGATAAGGTCTCCATCCGAGTTGATTGAAAAATAACCACCACTCGAACCGCCACTCGGTGAACCGTCGAGAGTCCTCGAAACAAGCTCTAGGGCTCCAGATTCGACATCGAGCACATAGAGCTGACGCAGACGATCCGGATTTGGCGCACCGGTCGTTAGTATCGGCCCGTTCGATGCGAAAGCCACGATTCTGCCATTGCGACTGACCTGAAAATGCCCGTCGAGGTCGCGGCGATTGAATCCCGCGCGAATAACGCGAACCGACCCGCCCTCGATCCGCCTCTCACAAAAAGCAATCTCATCACCGGTTACCGGCAAGCCAGCCAGACTAACGCAACCGAAGACGAGTCGAGTCGCATCCTGATCAATCAATCCACTTGACCCCCGAAAACCAGGACGATTAGCTTCGTCAGCAGTCAATACCCGCACCTGCTGGGTCTGACGGTCGTAGAGATACGTATAGTAGCCCGGCGTCGATGCGGCAGGATCGAGGTTCGTCGCGCTCGACACGAAAGCGACGAAGCGCCCATCGCGACTGATGGACAAGGGACCAAAATCCGCCCCGCCGAGCGCGCCAGGGGGCGAGGAAAAGTTTTGGAAGCCGCCGCTCGGTGTGCGGGAGGCCAGTTCGACCGAGCCCGCACGTCGGTCGATCACGATCACCTGGGAAGTGAAGGAGGTGAAGGGCGGCAGCCCCGCCAACTGTAGGGGTCCCGAGGTGTATGCCGCAATCACCTGCCCGTCATCGGAGGCGACCATCAGGCGAAATTGGCCCGGCGCGTCGGCCAATCGTTCGATCAGCCGCTCGGGTGGCCCATCGCCCATTTGCGCCTTGACGCCGATCGGAAAGATGGCCAATATCACGCCGCCCATGAGGGCCATCGGGAGCATTCGCATGAAAATCGTGATCCGCTTCATCGCTGCGTGCCTCGTCGCCGTACCGGCCGCGAGTCTGGCACTGCCCCCCCCCCCGCGCAAGCGCCTGCTGAAATCCTCCTCGTCGCCGAGCTGCGACCGGAAGTCGGCTCGGCCGCGCGCTTCACCCATCGCGGCATCGGAGGTCTGCCTTCGATTACCGCGTTCCAAGGCCTGCGTCGCGCGACGCCCTTGCTGCCGATGGCGCCCGAACGGGTGCGCCGCGGCGAAACCCCACCGCCCACGACGAACGATGCCGCCGCGATCCTGCGCCGGCAGGTGCTGCTGAGCTACGCACCTGGAATCACGGCCGCCGAACGCCAGCGGCAATTGGAGCTGTCGGGTCTCTTCACACGGGTTGCCGTCATTCCCGATCGCCCGCGGCCCGTTCGCTGGGCGCAGGCCAACACCGAACCCTTCGGTGCGGCCGTCGGCGATCCGCACCGCTGGCAGTGGGCCTTGCCCGCCATCGCCGCGCCGGGCGTCTCCGGAGCCTGGCACCTGACGTCCGGCCGATCGAAGTTGGCGAGCCTCGATCTCGGCATCGTGCCGGGTCACCCGGACGTCCCGGCGACTGGACTCGCTAACTTTCGTCTGCACAATTCGTCGCGAATCATTTGGCTGGGTGGACCAGTACTGAGGCCAAACGAGCTGGGCATCACTGTTCCTGGTGACTTACCTCCACACCATGGGACACACGTCAATACGCTGATGGCCGCGCCGATCAACGGCCAGGGCATCGCCGGGGTCTGCCCGAGCTGCACGCTCCAGACCTTCCGAACCGAAGGCGATCTGGTGCTCTTCGAGGGCGCCAATCTCTCCGGCCGGTTCGGAGCGACCGCCCTCAACATGAGCTTCGAGCCCATCCTCATCGGGGGTAATGAACTCATCGCTTTCAGTCTCGCGCTCGATCTCCTCGCCAATCGCGACGTGTCCGTCGTCGCATCGGCCGGCAACGATCGCGCTCCACTGGCGGGCTGGGGTCCAAACACGGTGCCGCACGGCAAGCCCTTCGTGCTGAAGATCGGAGCGACCGATGCGGACAACCACCTGTGGGACGAATCTCGAATCGTCACCCTGCCGACCAGTCGGCGGCACCCCGTGCGGGCGCTCTCGAACCTCTGCACGACCCCCGGAGACCCCGACTGCATTCCGCGGGTCATCGCCGATCGCTGCGCGAATTCATTTGGCGGCAGCCAATGCGGCAGCAGCTTCGGCACGGTCCCGAACGTGCTGGATCTGGTCGCCCCGGGCGCACAGGTCATCGGCGGCATGGTCACTGGCATACCGACCCAGCCCGGTGTCTACGTTGCCGTCCCGCCTGACCCGACCAATTCCAATGCCCAGGCACCCTCCCAGACCGGTCTCGGCGTCGCGGCCAATGGCGTCGCCACCAACGACCCCTCGCCGAGCGGGCACCATTGGGGCCCGATGACCGGCACCTCGATGGCGGCGCCACACGTGACTGCGACCGCAGGCCTGATGCGCTCGATCAACCCGCTGCTGGCGGCCACTTCGGTCCGGCAGGGCCTTCGCGACGGCGCCAATCCGAACGTGCCGGGCTACACGCCAGCGCGCATGGGGGCGGGCCTCTTGAACGCGCGCAACGCCGTCGAACGCGCGGCCGGGACGGTCCGTGGCAGCGTGCAGCGCAACCGGCTGGTGCCGATGTTCGCGTTTTACGCGGCGACGACGACGGTGCCGGAGGAGATCGGCGCCGAGGAGGCAGAAGTCTTCGGCTCGCAGCCCTTGCATTCGTGGCTCTACACCACGAATCCGCAGCTTGCATCGGCCGCCACGGCTGGTGACCTTTACTTGAGTAGCGACGCGGCCTTCAGCCCGACCATGCCAGCGGCCTACGAACACTCGCACCTGCTGCAGCCGATGTCGCGCCGGATCGGCATCCCGATCCCGCCGGCGCTGTATACGCTGCCCAGCGGTGCCGGCAAGGGCTTCCGCAACCCGGCAGCCTCGTTCTGGGTCTTCACCACGCCGCATTCGCCGCTGCCGGGCTACACCCTGCAACCGCTTTATCGGTTGAGTACCCATCATGCCCCGGCCTGCGCGGCAGAACAGCGCAAGCACCTCTACACGACCAGCGCAAGCGAAGCCCAGAGCCTGATCGGCGGCACGCCGGTCTGTGGCGTGCATCCGCTCACCATGCGCTATCGCTTCGAGAGCATCGAGGGCTACATCTTCGATCGCGCGGGGCCGCGGCCGACCGGCGCACGCGCCCTGTTCCGTGGTTACCACGCGACGCTGCGCGTCGCGGCGCTGATCGTCGAAAGCGAAGAGCTGACCACCGCCTTCACCGACTACGTGGTCAATACGACCACGCAAGAGACCAATGATGATTTCCTCGGTTGGGTCTATCCGTCGTTCCGTCGACCCGATCCCGACCTCGATCCGACTCAGCCGAGCACGCTGCCGGCCGACAGGGACAACGACGGCCTGATCGACGGACTCGAACTGGCCTTTGGTCTCAACGAGCAGAGCGCCGACGGCGACTGCGACGGCGTGAGCGACGCCGTCGAGTACGGCTTCGCGAACCTGCCGGACGACCCGATGTCGCCGACCGCGACCTGCACCGACGGTCGACTCAACGCGGTCTACGACGCGGGCCTCCAGACCGTGACGGTGACCTTGTCGAACCCGGTCGGCCCCGTGGCCTTGCCGGCTGGGACGACTGTGAACGTATATCCCGGGGCCGTGCCGGCATCGTGGTCGCAGGCCTGCATGCCCATGGCGACCATCACATGGGTCGTGGCCTTCGAGTGCACCTTGCCGTCCGCGCTGGCGCCCGGCGCGAACGCAGCGATCAGCTTCCACTTCACGGGTCTTAGTGGCCCGCCGTTCGTGCCCGGCGCAGGACAGGCCGAGATCGGGCTCGTGCCCGGTGGCTTGAGCGATCCCGTACCGTCGAACAACACCGCGACGTTCTGATTTATCGCCGGCCGGACGCCCGTGACAGACGGGCGCCCGGGCGGTCAACCTACCGCGACTGGCCCCTCGCCTTTCCGAATCGAAGCGAAGCCGAGCGGGGCGAGCCCCGCTCTACAGACCCCGGCGTGAGGGCGCCTTGTCGCACCGATGGTGGCGAGTCCCTGTCGTGCCGGCCTTGGCCGGCGCGGGTTCGTATTGCGACGGCCAGGTCCGAGCGGGGCGAACCCCGCACGACCGGTCAACGCGGCGAGCATGTAAAGGATTTGGCCCTCACATTGGACGGCGCGTCGGTCGTGGCCGTTGCTGCGGCTTGCCGGATCAACACGCGCCCGAGTGGGGCGAGCCCCGCTCTACATCAGCCCGGCGCGAGGGCGCCTTGTCGCACCGACGGTGGCGAGTCCCTGTAGACCCGGCCTTGGCCGGCGCGGGTTGGTGTTGCGATGTTCGGGCCCGGGCGGGGCGCGCCCCGCCCTGCAGAATACGGTGAGGACCGATGCGGGGAGAGCCTCGCTCCCCCGTTCGGGGTGACGTGAAACTGAGACCTTGGAATCAGGCGTCGATCCAGACCAGGGTCGCCATCCGGCCCGCGTCGGCCGAGCGTCGCCATGAGTAGAAGGTGTCCGCCTCGCTGATCGTGCAGCGGTCGCCGCCGCTCACGCGTTCGACCCCGAGCGCGGCGAGCCGGCGTCGTGCCAGCGCCGGCAGGTCGCACCACCAGTGGCCCGGGCGGCTGTCGCGGAAGGCCGTGGCGGCCTCGGCGTCGCGCGACACGAAGGCCTCCCGCACCACGGCGTCGACCTCATAGGCCTCGGGGCCGGCCGCAGGACCGATCCACGCCACGAGCCGGGCCGGGTCGATGTCGAGCCGATCCACGGCGGTCTCGACGATACCGGCCGCAAGGCCACGCCAGCCGGCGTGGACCGCGGCGATCGCCGATCCATCGTCGGCCGCCAACAGGATCGGCAGGCAGTCGGCGGTCCGCACCGCCAGCACCACGCCCGGTTCGCGCGTGATCGCGGCATCGGCCTCGGGCTCGGCTCCAACCTCGGCCAAGTCCGCATCGTCGAGGACCCGGGTGCCGTGCACCTGCCGGAGCCAGCGTGGTTCCGAGGGCAGGCCTAGCGCATCGCGCAGCCGCGCGCGGGCCGCCGGATCGCGCCAGTCGCCGGGCCATGCGCGCGTGCTCATCGCCGCGTGCACCGTCCGCGGCGCAGGCCAATCGGGAACGACGAAGGGCGCGATGCTCACTCGGCGTGCGCGCGCGTGTCCGCGCGCAGGGCCTCGATCAGGCGCGCGAGGTCCGCCGGGCGCGGCGCCTCGGCGACGACCGGCTTGCCGGTGCGCGGATGCGCGAACTCGATCCGCTCCGCGTGCAGCGCCTGGCGGCGGAAGCCGCGCAGCACCTCGACCAGTTCCGCACCGGCGCCCTTGGGCAGCTTGAGCCCGCCGCCGTACAGCGGATCGCCGACCAGCGGGTGGCGGATGTGGGCCATGTGGACGCGGATCTGGTGGGTGCGCCCGGTCTCGAGGCGGCACTCGACGCGGGTGTGGGCGCGAAAGCGCTCGCGGACCCGGTAGTGCGTCGTCGCCGTGCGGCCACCGGCCTCCTCGTCGCGGATCGCCTGGCGCAGGCGGTCGGTCGGATGCCGGCCGATCGCGGCGTCGATGGTCCCGCCGGCGACGATCGTCCCGTGCACGACGGCCTCGTACTGGCGATGCACATCGCGCGCGGCGAGCGCGGCCACCAGCGCGGCATGGGCCTTCAGCGTGCGCGCGACCATCATCACGCCGCTGGTCTCCTTGTCCAGGCGGTGGACGATGCCGGCGCGCGGCAGCGCCGCGAGCTTCGGATCATGGTGCAGCAGCGCGTTCTCGAGCGTGCCGGCCGGGTTGCCCGCCCCCGGGTGTACCACCAGCCCGGCGGGCTTGGCGATCACCAGCACGTCGCGGTCCTCTTGGACGATGTCGAGCGCGATCGGCTCGGCCGCGCTGTCGGTGTGGGCCTCGATGGCCGTGTCCAGCACCAGTCGCTCGCCTCCGGTGACCGGATCGCTCGGCTTGCAAGCGCGGCCATCGACCGTCAGTTCGCCGGACTTGATCCAGCCTGTGATGCGCGAGCGCGAATAGCCCTTGAGGACCTCGGCCGCGGCGCGGTCGGCCCGCGAGCCCGCGAGGTCGTCGGGCACGGTGGCCTCGAGGCGGAGGCGATCCGGAGCAGTGGCGCCAGGGGCGTGGTTCATGGGGGAGTCGGCGGGGCTTGGGCTATCATGCGCGGCCCATTCTAGACGGCGTGACCGGACGCAACCCGACATGCTGAAACTCCTGATCCGGATGGTCGCGCTCGCCGCGATGCTGGCGGTCCTGACCGGCTGCAACTTCGGCCGCAGCGTGGATGCGACCGAGACCTTGCCGGTCGAGGAGATGTACCGCGAGGCCAACCAGTCGATGCGCGCCGGCAACTACGAGCGCGCGGTGCGCTACTACCGGCGGCTGATCGCGCGCTTCCCGATCGGCCGCCATACCGAGCAGGCCGAGCTCGAACTCGGCTACGCGCAGTTCAAGAACCGGAGCTACGAGGAAGCGCTGAGCCAGGTCAACCGCTTCATCCGCCAGTATCCGACGCACGCGCACATCGACTACGCGTTCTACCTGCGCGGGCTGATCAACTTCGAGCGCGAGTCCGGCCTGCTCGAGCGCTGGATCAAGTCCGACGCGACGCGCCGCGACCAGGGCTTTGCGCGACAGTCGTTCCAGGACTTCGGCGAGCTGCTGCAGCGCTTTCCGGACAGCCGCTACGCGGCGGACGCGCGCCAGCGGATGATCCACCTGCGCAACGACCTCGCGCAGTCCGAGCTCAACGTCGCCAGCTACTACTTCCGGCGCGGCGCCTACGTCGCCGCGCAGAGCCGCGCGAAGACGATCATCGAGATCTACCAGGAAACGCCGCAGGCCGGAGAAGCCCTCGCGATCATGGCCGAGAGCTACGCGCGGCTCGGGCAGGACCGGCTCGCGGCCGACGTGCGCTCGGTGCTCGAGCTCAACTACCCCGACCACCCGTACCTGCGCGGCGCGTGGCCGGCGCGCGGCAATCGCTTCTGGCAACTGGTGCCCTTCATCGGCGAGAGCCGCGCGCGCGGCGGCTGATCGCACGGTCGCGGCTTTCCCGCGATGGCGCCCGGGCCCCCGCGCGACGCGCCGCTCCGCGGCAATGGTCGGCGCCTCGAGTGTTTCCTGAGGCCGGTCGGCGCCGGCGACCGCCGCGCGATCGGCATCTCGATCCACCGCAAGAGTGACGGCGTGCTGCTCGCCCGCGGCTGCTTGCGTCTGACCGGTCGGGTCATCCTGCTTCGCATCGACCGCGCCAGCCGTGATTTCGTGCCGAGGCTGGTCCGGGGGGAACTGTCGCCGCTGCTGGCCGCCCGGCATCCCCGCGGGCGGCTCGAGATCTCGCACGCCCGAATGCCGCTTCGGGTCGCGGGCACCGGACCGGCGCGCGGCGCGCGGCCGGATCGGACGAGGGTGCGCGCGGCCTCGGACCCGGCCGCCCGCCGCCTCGCCGCGGTCCGCGCCGAGGTCCCGAAGGATTACGGTCCGGCGCGCGATCTCGCACCGCAGCGCGAGCCCCGCTGGCTCGCCTTCGCCGGCCAGGACCACGCCGGTCGCGAGTGCTGGCTCGCGCCCGAGGCGCTGCGCGCGTGGCGGCGGATGGCCGGCGCGGCCCTCGCCGACGGCGTCGCGCTGGTGCCCGTCTCGGGGTTCCGGAGCGCCGACTACCAGACGCGGATCCTCGCGGCGAAGCGGGCGCGGGGGCTCACGATGGCCGAGATCCTCGCGGTCAACGCGGCGCCCGGCTACAGCGAGCACCACACCGGCCGCGCGCTCGATCTGACGACACCCGGCTGCCCGCCGGCCGAGCCCGAGTTCGAGGCCACCGCGGCCTTCCGCTGGCTGGCTGCGCGGGCGCACGAGTTCGGCTTTCGGATGTCGTACCCGCGCGGCAATCCGCACGGCATCGTGCCGGAACCTTGGCACTGGTTCTTCGTCGGGTTCGGTGCGGCGACGGTCCTCCCCGATACCCCGTAGCGCGGCACCCGCGGTCGCTCGACCGGGATGCGCCGGCCGGGGCCGGCGCCATGCGGTGAACGGCCTCGATCCCGTCGCTGCGTCCCCTCGCCTCAGGCCGGTTCGGCCACCGTCGTCGGCGAACCCCGGTTGACGTAGTGGTCGGCGATGACCTTCGCGACCGCGGCGGTCAGCTTCTTGCCGGTCGGGATGTGCAGGAACTCGTTCGGGCCGTGCGCGTTCGACTTCGGCCCCAGCAGGCCGGTGACGACGAACTGCGCCTGCGGGAAGCGCTCCTGCAGCATGCCCATGAACGGGATCGTGCCGCCCTCGCCCATCTGCGCGGACTTCGGCCCGAAGTAGGTCTTCGACGCGGTGTCGACCGAATCCTCGAGCCATGGCACCAGCGATGGCGCGGCCCAGCCGCCCGAGTTCTTGTCGATCTCGAACTCGACCGTCGCGCCGTACGGCGGATCGCGCTCGAGGATCTCCTTCATCGCGCGCGCCGCGACGTCGGGGTCGAGCGTCGGCGGCAGGCGCATCGACAGCTTGACCGCGGTCTGCGGGCGCAGCACGTTGCCGGCATCCCCGAGCGCCGGCAGTCCCTCGGCCCCGGTGATCGACAGCGCCGGGCGCCACGTGCGGTTCAGCACCAGCTCGGCCGGATCGTCGGCCATCGGCCGCATCCCGGGCATCCACGGGAACTGGTCGTAGGTGTGGGCGCCGAGCACCGAGGCCGCCTCGCGCGCCTGCGCAACGCGCTCGGACGGGATGTCCACGTACATGAGGTCGCTGCGGATCCGGCCGGTCAGCGGATCCTCGAGACGGTCGAGCAGCGCGCGCAGGATCCGGAAGCTCGATGGCACGATCCCCGAGGCGTTGCCCGAATGCACGCCCTCCTCGAGCACGCGCACGCGCAGCGTGCCGCCGGCGAGCCCGCGCAGCGAGGTCGTCAGCCACAGCTGGTCGTAGTTGCCGCAGCCGGAATCGAGGCACACGACGAGCGACGGCGTGCCGATCCGGTCGGCGAGGTGGTTGATGTAGAACGGCAGGTCGTAGCTGCCGGACTCCTCGCAGCCTTCGATCAGGACCACGCAGCGGGAGTGGTCGACGCCGCGCTCGGCCAGCGCCATCACCGCGGTCAGCGAGGCATAGGTCGCGTAGCCGTCGTCGGCGCCGCCGCGGCCGTAGAGCTTGTCGCCGGCCTTGACCGGGGTCCACGGGCCGAGGTCGTTGGACCAGCCGATCATCTCGGGCTGCTTGTCCATGTGCCCGTAGAGCAGCACCACGTCGTCGCCCTTGCCCGGGATGTCGATGAACAGCAGCGGCGTGCGGCCCGGCAGCTGGATCCGTTCGACGGTCATGCCGCTGATCGGCTGGTCGCGGACCCAGCGCTCGATCAGGTCCATCGCCTCGGCGAGGTAACCGCGCGCCTGCCAGTCGCGGTCGAACATCGGCGACTTGGCCGGGATCTTGATGTACTCGACGAGCTCCGGAACGATCTCGCGATCCCACTTCTCGGCGACGAAGTCGAAGAGCTTGGTGCGGTCCATGGCGGCGACCTGGGCAGGCGGGCCGTCGATCATAGCCCGGCCCTTGCGTCAGCCGATTCGTACACGCCGATCCGCCCGCCACGCACGTCGCGACAGGACGGATTGCCATCGGCGGCGCGCCCGCGAACGCCTACCTTGTCGCTCACCGGACGCCACCGCGGCGACCGGCCTTCGAGACCCACCCACCGACAAGGAGCACTCCGATGCGCACCACCCTCAAGTCCCTGCTGGCCGCCACCCTCCTCGCCCTCGCGTCGTTCGGCGCGGTCGCGGCGCAGCCGGTCAACATCAACACCGCCGACGCGAAGCAGCTGGCCGACGCGCTGAACGGCGTGGGCCCGGCGAAGGCCCAGGCGATCATCGCGTGGCGCGAGGCCAACGGCCCGTTCCAGAGCGTCGAGCAGCTCGCCGAGGTCCGCGGCATCGGCCTGCGCACGGTCGAGCTGAACCGCGACGTGATCACGCTCGGCAGCGAGGCCGAGGCCACGACGCCGGCCCAGCCGGTCGTCGCCGGCGCGCCGCGCTGAGCCGGCCGAACGGCGAGGCGACGCTCCGTCCGGCAGGCCCGGACGGGGCGTCGGCCTGTTCGGTGGTCGTACCCGAGCGTCGGGCCGATCGTGCCGCCCGCACGACGCGGCTTCCGTACACTGCGCGGATGCACGTCGAGCACCTGACGCCCGCCGACTACCGGGTGATGCCGTGGCAGAACGGACGCGGCGCGACCGCCGAGATCCGCCGGCACCCGCGCGACGGCGAGGCCAGCCTGAACTTCGACTGGCGCCTGTCGCTGGCCGCGATCGACGCCGACGGCGAGTTCTCGCTGTTCCCGGGCTACGACCGCAGCATCCTGACCGTCGACGGCGACGGCATCGCGCTGATCGTCGGTGACCGGGCGCCGATCGAGCTCGGGCCGCGCGCGGCGCCGCACGCCTTCCCGGGCGACGAGCCCGCCCGCTGCCACCTGCTCGGCGGACCCACGCGCGACTTCAACGTGATGACCCGGCGTGGCCGCGCCAGCCACACCCTGCTGCGCCGCCCTCTGGTCGGCCCGATGGTGCTGCTGCCGGAACCGGGCGTGCTGTGGGCCGTGCACGTGCTGGCCGGCTGGACCCGGCCGCAGAACGATCCAGGCGCGGCCACCGCGCAGGCCGGCGATACCCTGATCGTCGAACTGGAACCCGGCGACCGACCGCTGGTGCTGGGCGGCTCGGGCGAACTGGCGCTGGCACGAATTCACCAGCGGACGGCCCCTCCCCCTCCCGACGCGCGGACCTGATTCCGGTTGGCGATCGGATGGCCGACATGGCCCTCGGCCGATGGGGGCCGGCCGGCAGCCGCGCCGGATCGATCGTCGTGTCCGGCTGTCTGCGACCACCGGGAGCGCGTGCGGCCAGGTGCCTGAAGGACGGTGCTCGGTCTCCGCTGCTGACGCGCAAACGCGGGAGACGTTGCGCCGATTCTGACGCCAGCGAGCGTTCACGATCACGAACGCGCAGTCGGCCTCAGGATCACCGTCCGTTCGCCGACGCGAACGTGTCGGCGCCCGTCCACCACCGGCCCGCGTCGCGACATCGCGACGCGACGGCGTTCTCGGGCACACGGGCGCCGTTGGCACGGTGGTTGCTCTTCGGAGGGGCATCTCCCCCATCGAGGTCCGTCGCCATGATCCGAAGAAGCATCCGCCGCGCCAGCCTGCCGGTCTTTCTGGCCACGCTCGCCTTTGCCTCGATCGGCTCGCCCACAGCGTTCGGCGGGACCCCGACCACGCTCGACACCAGCTTCGGTACCAACGGGACGGTGGATCCTGACGCCAGCGACCCCGAGCCGACCGATCTCGTTTCGCTGGCCCTGCTGCGGACCGACCAGTTCGTCGGTGCCACGGGTCGCCTCGGCCAAGGCCGCCTGCGGCGAATCACGGCCAATGGCGTGGTGGACTCGGGGGTCGCACACGGTTTCGACCTGAGTGAGGACTACAGCAGCAGCCATCTCGCAGCCCTCCCAGATGGTCAGGTGATCGCCTGCGGAACCAGAGACTTTGGGGGCAATCTGCGCGTTTCCGTGCACCGCAGCAACCTGCTGGGCGGTCAGGTGCGCGGCCCGGTATCGCAGCAGTTCGGGTCGCCGTTCCACATCCCCAACCTGGCCACGACCTTCTTCTGTCGCGCTCTCGACCAGCAGTCCGGTGGACGGCTCGTCATCGGCGGGATGTACACGGGGTTCTCGGCCGTCCAGGGACCGGTCAGTGGCCCCATGCTGCGCTGGCTGCGCCCAGACGGAAGCTCCGACGGATCGCTGTTGGGCGGCGGGGCCTATCACATGTCCCCGACCGCGCTCGGCGGCGCACGGGTCATCGAGGCCGTGGGCGAAGCCGTGAACGGCTCGACGCTGGTCGCGGCCCGCGACGCCGCCACCGCGGGGTTTCCCTACTACGCCGCGACCGGCAGTACCCGGATCCGGCGCATCGGCGGACAGGGTGTCACCACAGACCTCGCCCGCGACTTCCCGTCCCTGAGCGAGGTGGGTGCCTTTTCAAGGCAGCCATCGGTGCATCTGCGCATCTTGCCGAACGAGGACTTCCAGGTCTTCTACACGATCTCGCAGCAGGAGATCCGGGTTGAGCGCTGGTCACCCGATGGCCAGACCCAGCGCTTCGCGCGGAGCTTCATGACGCCGTCGAGCCATGGCACCCCGGTGATCCGCGACGTCGCCATGCGACCGGACGGCAGCGCGCTGCTCCTGGTCAGTGCCAGGCAGAACGGCAGCACGGCCAGCGACTTCTGGATCGTGAAGGTGCTCGACAGCGGCCTGCTTGACCCCAACTACTCGAGCGTCGGCACGCCCGGCTTCGCCCGGCTCGACCTCCCGGTTGCGATCGGCCCGATCAGCGCCCACCAGGGCTCCCTTGCGATCGACCGCCAGGGACGGATCCTCACCGCCGTGACCGGTGAGCCGACAAGCGGCGTCGGCACCCGACGTCCGTTCATCCAGCGACGCCTCGGCGAAGCGATGACCGACACCGTGAACTGGCCTCTCGACCTGCTGCCGGATCCGATCACCATTCCCTTCGCGTCGGCCCGGCCGGGGGAACTCGTGACCTCTGACTGGATCGAGATCAGCGGGCTCAGCCCCGGCGTGCGTGTCCCGCTCTACGTGCTTGACGGCGAGTTCACGAACCTCGCCGGCAACTTCACCGTGGAGCCCCGGATGGTCGGCAACGGCTATCGATTCCGGCTGCGCGGACGCACCCCGACGACGCTCGGTCAGACCCACTTGGTCAGGGTCCATGTCGGCGGCATCCGCGCGCAGCGCTCGTGGGACTCGCTGGGCCCTCGCGTCGAAGCCACCTTCGCGATCACGGCCAGTCTCCCGTCCCTTCCCGGTGAGCGCTGCCTCGGAGGAGACTTGAACACCAACTGCGCCGCCAGCGTGCCGGCTGGCGGAACCTTGACCAGCACGATCAACCGGCTCGGCCACTGTCCGTGGATACGCCGAATCCGCGTCGGCGTCGACGTCGAAGCCCAGCGCCTCGGCGACCTGCGAATCATCCTCCTGGATCCGAACGCCCCGGTCCTCGGCTCGGCTGGAAAGGTCACGCTGCTCGACCAGCCGGCGCAGGGGCTTGGCGCGTCCGGGTCCTGCAGCGGGCAGGACCTCGAGGCCACCTTCGCCGACTATGCAAGCGAGAGCGCGGGGATGTGCCGGTCCGGCGCGACTCCGGCGATCGCCGGGGTGGTGCAGCCGGTCGAAGCACTCGGCGCGCTGGTGGGGCGCGCGGGCACGGGCTCGAACGGCGCCGCCTCCAATGGAATCTGGTCGCTGGTGGTGCGCGACGTCGGTGGCAATGCCGGCGCCCGCCTGCGCGACTGGTCGGTGGACATCGAGTGCTCGACCGATCCGATCCCCACGGCCGACATCGCCGTGACCGTCAGCGGTCCGGGCGCCGTTTCGCAGGTCGCGCCGACCAGCGTCGTGTTCACCATCACCAACAACGGGCCGAATCGCGCGATGAACACGCTGTTCTCGAGTCGACTTGCGCAGGCTGTCGGCAGCGGCTGGAACTCGCCCAGTTGGACCTGCCCGGCCAGTTCGGGCTCGTCGTGCGGACCGGTTCCAGGGTGCCCTTCGCTGCCGTGCCTCGGCCACGCGGTGATTCAACCGCTCGACCTCGCGGTCGGCGGCAGCGCAACGGTCACGATCAACGCCACCAGCGCCCAGTCGAGCGGAACGCAGTCGATGACGGGACAGGCATCGCTGCAGAACTTCATATCCCAGCCTGGCGTGGCCTGGGGCGACCCGAACCGCGGCAACAACGAGGCCACATGGTCGGCACCGGTGCAGACGGCGGGGGATCTTCGCGCACTGGCGTTGGTGCCCGGCTCGGTCGGAAACGGGTCGCTGGTGGTCGGTGGCATCTTCGACAACGCCGCCAGCTTCATCGCCCAGCCTGTCCGCCTGCGCATGCAGTTTCCGCCGGGATTCACGCCGCTCGTCGGACGCTGCCTGCGACTCGGCACGATGGACTCCTGCGATACCGGCATCCTCCAGGTCTCGGGCCAGACCGTCAGCATGCAGTCCGCCATCGTGCTGCCCGGGGAGGACTACGCCTTCGAAGTCTCGGCCACCTACGACGCCGCCAATCCACCGCCGCCCGGCACGGTGACCTTCACTGTCGACTACGACCCCGGCAGCGGCGTCACCGATCCGAACCCGTCCAACAACGTGGCGACGCTGTTTGTCGTGCCGCCGCCTGCGACGGACCTCATCTTCCGAAACGGTTTCGAGAACTGAAGCCGCCAGCGGAGCTTCCGGGTCGATGTCTCGGCCACGGGCCCGATGCATCGACCCGCCGAATCGGAGACCCGATGCACCCCGGCATCGGTTGAACCGGAACGGAGGCGACGGTGTCGAGAAACGGAGACCTGATTCGAGCCCTTGCGGGCTGGCTTCACCCGGCGGAATCCGTCCAGCCGGCCGCGACCGTCCCGCCCGCGGTACCCGGTCCCGGCCACGCTCGCGGTGCGCTACCGTCGATGCCCATGCGCATCCGCTACAGCCTCGAACGCGTCGACTCGCCGGGCGCCCGGCGCGACCTGGCTCCCGGCCGATACGTGCTGGGCCGGGATCCGTCGTGTGACGTCGTGATCGCGGCCGACGGCATCTCGCGTCGCCATGCGGAGCTCGAGGTGCTGGAGGATCGCGGCATCGCCATTCGTGACCTCGGCTCGCGCAACGGTACGCGCGTGAACGACCAGCCGATCAGGGCCGGGGCCTGGTCGGGTGATGTGGTCCTCAGGCTCGCGGCCACCCGGCTGGTTCTGCGCGAGCGGAGTCCGGGCCTGGACGAGATCGCGGCCTCGCACGGCGGCGCCGTGCCGTCGAGCCCCACGGAGTCCGCGGACCGTCCGGTGCAGCCGACCAACCTTGTGACCCTGGGCCGACAACTGGCGGCGATCGCACGGGACACGCTCGGTGGGACCTCGTCGCCGCGCACGCCCGGGGTCGACGAGTTGCTCGCACGCTGGCGTGAGGTGCTTGCCTGTAGCGCGATCCGGCTCGTGCGTCGCGACGGCGGAGCCGTGATCGCTGCCGCCGGCAACGTCGAGGACCACGGCGTCGTGGTCGCGGAGGACGAGCAGGTGCTGGTCGAGGTGGTCGGTGCCGAGCCGCTCGCCAGGGCGGCCCTGGCCGACCTTGCGCGAGCCCTGCTGGTGTTCGGCATCCCGATGCTGGCGACAGGGCCACCCTCGGCAAGGTTGGCGAGGAGCGTCGTCCCCGCGGGACCGGTCGCCAGCGCCAACCCGGCGATGCGCGAAACGACCGAGCGTCTGGCTCGCGTGGCCGCAGCGCCGATCAGCATCCTTCTGCTCGGCGAGACCGGCGTCGGCAAGGATGTGCTCGCGCGGTTCATCCACTCGAGTTCGCCGCGTCACGAGGGGCCATATCTCGCGATCAACTGCGCCGCGCTGCCGCGCGACCTCCTGGAAGCCGAGTTGTTCGGCGTCGAGCGCGGCGCGGCCACCGGCGTCGAGGCCCGCTCCGGCCTGTTCGAACGCGCCAGCGGCGGAACGCTGTTCCTCGACGAGATCGGCGACACCGGGGCCGACCTGCAGGTGCGACTGCTGCGGGCCCTCGAGGACGGATCGGTCCATCGGATCGGCGGCCAACGTGCCGTGCCGATCGACGTGCGCGTGATTGCGGCGACCAATCGCGACCTCCGGAAGGAGATCGAGGCCGGACGCTTCCGCCTCGACCTCTTCCACCGGCTCGCCGGCTTCGTCGCCGCGGTGCCTCCGCTGCGCGCCCGACGCGAGGACATCGTGCCGCTGGTGCTGCACTTCTACCGGTCGATGCTGCAGGCCATCGGACGCTCCAGTCCCGGCATCACCTCGGCCGCGTTGGCGGCGCTCGCATCCTGGTCGTGGCCCGGCAACATCCGCGAGCTGCGACAGGTCGTCGAAGGCGCGGTCGCTCTGCTCGACGACGGCGAGGCACTCGATCTCATGCACCTTCCACCGGAGATTGCGGGTGACGCGCCAAGACGCGACGACCTGACGCTCGAGCGGCGGCTGTTCGCAGCCGAGCGTGACGCGCTGGTCACCGCACTGGCGGCGGCCGGGGGACAGCACGCTCGCGCATGGCGATTGCTCGGCGTCGGCAAGACCAGCTTCTACAAGAAGCTCCGCGAGCACGAGCTGATGCGCGGGGACGACTGCAACGGATGAGCAAGCGCCCGGCCCGGCACCCCGACCCGCCGATCGGACCCGGCGGGACCGCCGACTAGTCCCAGCGATCGTCGCGGGTCCAGACCGCGCCGTCGGCGATCCGGACCGGGAAGGTCGCGGTCGGCGTCCAGGCCGGCGGGCACAGCACCTCGCCGGTGCGGATGTCGAAGCGCGCGCCGTGGCGCGGGCACTCGATCGCGTGGCCGTCGACGATGCCGCCGGTCAGTTCGCCGCCGTCGTGCGTGCACACGTCCTCGATCGCGTGGTAATCGCCGTCGAGGTTGAAGACCGCGATCGCGGTGCCGTCGGCATCGACCACGCGGTACTCGCCGGGCAGGAGTTCGTCGCTCGCGCAGACCCGGGTCCAGCCATCCATCATCGAAGATCCTTCTGGAGCACGACGAAGTGGAGATCGTCGCGCTTCGGCAGCCCGAAGCGCGGCTCGCCGTAGGGGAACGGCCGCGTCTCGCCGGTCGGCGCGTAGCCGCGTCGCCGGTACCACTCGATCAGCTCGACGCGGGTCCAGATCACGCTCATCGCGAGGCGCGCGAGCCGCCACTCGTCGCGCACGATCCGCTCGCATTCGGCGAGCAGCGCGTGGCCGAGGCCGCCGCGCTGGCGCGTCGGACGCACCGCGAACATCCCGAACCACGCGCGATCGCCCGCGCGCGCGAGGTGCGCGCTGCCGACGATCGCATCGCCCTCGCTCGCGAGCACGATGCGACCGGACGGATCGGCGACCAGCGCCGCGACCGACTCGACGTCGGTGCGCTGGCCATCGAGCAGGTCGGCCTCGGTGGTCCAGCCGGCGCGGCTGGATTCGCCGCGATAGGCCGACTCGACCAGCGCGACGATCGCCGGCACGTCGTCGGGCGTCGCGCTGCGGAACGCGAGCATCAGCCGAGCATCCGGATCGCGCGCCGCAGCGCCGCGCCGAAACGCTCGACCTCGTCGTGCGTGTTGTAGAACGCGAGCGAGGCGCGCACCGTCGCCGACACGCCGTAGAAGCGCATCAGCGGGTGCGCGCAGTGGTGGCCCGAGCGCACCGCGACGCCGTCGGCGTCGATGATCGTCGCGAGATCGTGGCCGTGCGCGCCATCGACGACGAACGAGACCACGGGGACCCGCTCGCGGGCCGCGCCGAGGATCCTGAGGCCCGGGATCGCCGCCAGCGTCTCGCGCAGGTGCTCGCCGAGCGCGCGCTCGTGCGCGGCGATGGCCGCCGCGTCGAGCGACCCGAGGTAGTCGATCGCGGCCGCGAGACCGGCGAAGCCTGCGACGTTCGGCGTGCCGGCCTCGAAGCGGTACGGCGGGTCGTTGTAGGTCGTGCCCTCGAAGCGGACCTCGCGGATCATCTCCCCGCCGCCCATGAACGGCGGCATCGCCTCGAGCCACTCGCGCCGCGCCCACAGGCAGCCGGTGCCGGTCGGCCCGAACAGCTTGTGACCGGTCAGCGCGTAGAAGTCGCAGCCGAGGTCCTGGACATCGACGCGGAAGTGCGGTGCCGCCTGGCTGCCGTCAATGAGCACCGGGATGCCGCGGCGGCGCGCCTCGCGCGCGATCTCGCGCACCGGGTTGATCGTGCCGAGCGCATTCGAGACGTGGGTCAGCGCCAGCAGCCTGACCTCGGGCGTCAGCAGCGCGAGGAGCTCGTCGACCAGCAACTCGCCAGCCGGCGAGATCGGCGCGACCTTGATCGTCGCCCCGGTCTCGGCGGCGACGAGCTGCCACGGCACGATGTTCGCGTGGTGCTCCATCGTCGTCAGCACGATCGCATCGCCGGACCGGAGCCGCGGCCGCGCCCACGCCCACGCCGCGAGGTTGATCGCCTGCGTGGTGCCGGAGGTCAGCACGATCTCCTCGCGCGAGCGCGCATGGACGAGCGTCGCGAGCTTCGTCCGCGCGCCCTCGTAGAGCGCGGTGGCCTCGGCGCCGAGCGTGTGCACCGCGCGCGCGACGTTCGCGCAGTGCGCGCGGTAGTAGTCGGACACCGCCTCGATCACCGCCGCCGGCTTCTGCGCGGTGTTGGCGTTGTCGAAGTAGACCAGCGGCTTGCCGTGGATCTCGCGCGCGAGACCCGGGAAGTCGGCGCGCACGCGCGCCACGTCGAGCGCCGGCGGGCCGGCCGACGTCGCGGGCTGGCGCGCAGGCCCGGCGCTCATCCGGCGCCTCCGCCGTCGATCGCCGGCAGGTGCGCGCCGAGCCGCCCGGCGAGATGCGCGGCCAGAACCGGATCGGCGACGCCGTCGAGCGCGACCTGGCAGAAGGCGCGCGTCAGCATCGCGCGCGCCTCGGCCTCGGGCACGCCGCGGGCTCGCAGGTAGAACAGCGCGGTCTCGT
>PVBP01000011.1 GCA_002995625.1 Lysobacteraceae bacterium
TGCCCCGTTCGGGGCCAGCCACGGCGCGCTCGTTCGCAAGGCTCGGCGGTGCGGATCTCAGCCGCAGCTGCCCTTCGGCGGGTTCCGCTCGAGGCTCTGCAGGCGGCTTTCCCAGTCCGCGATCTTGCGCGCGAGCGTGGTCGTCTCGATCAGCAGGTTGCGCGTGGCGCCGAGCGCGAGGGTCGCGGACGAGCCCACCTGGCCGGCTGCGACGGGGACGCCGCCCGCCTCGGCCCGCATCCGCTCGGCGAAGGCGGCATGGTCCCGGGCCACCTTGCGGCGCTGGTCGAGGTGGGCGGATGCGCGGGTGAGGTGTCCAGGCAGCAACGCGACGTGCGCGCGCGCCCGCTCGAGGTCCAACGCGTGGATCGCCCGCGCGTCCGGGTATTCGCCCTCCTCGCCGCAGTCGACCATGCGCACGGCGTTCTTCCTCGGCGCCTGCTCGGTGTCGAGCCGCGCATCCAGCTGCGCGTGGTCGCGGTCGATCTCGGCGTTGAGCGCCGCGTAGGCCCGGCTCGCGCGCTCGACGTCTTCCGAGTGCTTGCGGGCGCGCTCGCCGGCCTCCGTCAGCAGTCGCTCGACCCGCGCCGCGTCGGCGCCCGACGTGCCGGCCGGGGCGGTCATCCGCGCGAGTCCCTGGCTTCCCGCGGCCTTGCGCGCGAGCCAGGCGGCGCCCTCGTCGTCGTCCATGGCCTCGATCTCGTCGAGGTCCTCGCCATCGAGGCCCATCTGGGCCAGCAGCCGGTCGGCCACCGCATCGTCGTCGGCCGCGTCGAGTTCCTCGTCGCTCATGCCGGTCATCGCGCGCACCTGCGCGCGGTGCGCGGCCTGCGCCGCGGTCGCGTTGGACGCGAACTCGCGGTCGACCGCGGCCTGCATGGCGTCGATGTCCCGCGTGAGCGCCGCGGCGGCGGTCTCGATCCTCGAAAGGTCCACGGCCAGCTGGCGGGCGTTCCCGGGCAGGGTCGGCACGCGCTCGACGAGGCCGGAAAGGCCGCTCGCGGCGAGCGCAACGACGGGCACCGCGATCGACAGGATGAAGGCTGAGGTCTTGCGCATGGCTCGGGTCTCCGGGTGGGTGTTCGGCCCCTGTTACGCGGAACGGCCCGCGGTCCCCCAACCGCGCGGCACGGACGCCGCCCGGCCCGCTCGCATCGCGAAAAGCGCATACGATCCGCGTCCGGGCCGGATCCGACGCCCTACCCCCCACCCAAGGAGGACACCCGATGCCCAGTCGCATGGCCGTGGCCGCAGCGATCACGCTCGCAATGACGACGCTCGGCGCCGAGGCCGCCGACCGCTCGGTCGATCGCGGCTTCGCGACGCGCTCGGAGGTGATCGGCGCGAACGGCATGGTCGCGACCAGCCATCCGCTCGCGACCCAGATCGGGCTCGAGGTGCTGAAGGCCGGCGGCACGGCGATCGACGCGGCGATCGCGGCCAACGCGGCGCTGGGCCTGATGGAGCCGACCGGCTGCGGCATCGGAGGCGACCTCTTCGCGATCGTCTGGGACCCGAAGACCCGGCGGCTCCACGGCTACAACGGCTCGGGTCGCTCGCCGAGGGGCCTGTCGCGCGCGTGGTTCGACGAGCAGGGCATCGACCGCATTCCGTCGTTCGGGCCGCTGCCGGTCACGGTGCCCGGCGCGGTCGACGGCTGGTTCGCATTGCACGGGCGCTTCGGCCGCAAGCCGATGGCCGAGCTGCTCGCGCCGACCGTGCGCTACGCGCGCGAGGGCCATCCGGTGCCGGCGGTGATCGCCGAGGCCTGGGCGATCTCGGTGCGGCGCTACGCCGATTTCGAGGGCTTCAAGGCGCAGTTCACGATCGACGGCCGCGCGCCGGCCAAGGGCGAGATCTGGAAGAACCCGAACCTCGCGCGCACGCTCGAGCGCATCGGGCGCGAGGGGCGCGACGCCTTCTACCGCGGCGAGATCCCCGCGACCGTCGAGCGCTACATGAAGGCCCAGGGCGGCTTCCTCGCCGCGAGCGACTTCGCGGCGCATCGCGGCGAGTGGGTCGATCCGGTCTCGATCGACTACCGAGGCGTCCGCGTCTGGCAGATCCCGCCGAACGGGCAGGGCATCGCGGGGCTTCAGATCCTGAAGATGCTGGAGGGATTCGATCTCTCCGGCATGTCGCCGACCGACCCGCGCTACGTGCACCTGTTCGTCGAGGCCAAGAGGCTGGCCTTCGAGGACCGCGCGCGCTGGTATGCCGACCCGGCCTTCTTCCGCGCGCCGGTCGCCGAACTGCTGTCCGACCGCTATGCGGCCGAACGCCGCAGGCTGATCGATCCCGAGCGCGCGCAACTGAAGGTCGCGCCCGGGAATCCGGTGCTCGACACCGGCGACACGATCTATCTCGCGACCGCGGACAAGGACGGGATGATGGTCTCGCTGATCCAGTCGAACTACCGCGGCATGGGCTCGGGCATGACGCCGCCGGGGCTCGGCTTCATGCTGCAGAACCGCGGCGAGCAGTTCGCGCTGGTCGCGGGCCACCCGAACGAGTACGCGCCCGGCAAGCGGCCGTTCCACACGATCATCCCGGGCTTCGCGACGAAGGACGGCGAGCCGTGGCTCGCGTTCGGCGTGATGGGCGGCGCGATGCAGCCGCAGGGCCACGCCCAGATCATCGTCAACCTGATCGACTTCGGCCTGAACCTGCAGGAAGCGGGCGACGCGCCGCGGATCCACCACGGCGGCTCGACCGAGCCCGAGGGGCAGGTGGCCGCGATGGCCGACGGCGGCGTCGTCAACCTCGAGAGCAGCTTCCCGCACGACACGCGCCGCGAGCTGCTGCGCCGCGGCCATCGCCTGCAGGACGCGCCGGCGAGCCTCTACGGCGGCTACCAGGCGGTGATGCGCGATCCGAAGACCGGCGTCTACTTCGGCGCCAGCGAGTCGCGCAAGGACGGGCACGCGGCGGGGTATTGACCGCGAGGCGGCGAGCGACGCCGAAGCCGCGATTCGACCGGGTCGGCTGCCCGTTGAGGGATTCCGGCCCGGTCTGCGTAACGAGGGCTACGTCGATCCTGGAGTGGCCCCGATGCGCGCCCGACTTTCCGTCATCCTGCTCTCCATCCTCGCCATGCTCGCGCCTGCCGCCGGCTCGGCCGCCGTCTTCAGCGTGGGCACCGCGCCGGGCTGCACGCACCCGACGCTGGCCGGCGCTCTCGCCGCGGCCGTGGCGAATGGCCCGGGCGAGGATTTCATCCTGCTGAGCGCGCCGATCAGCGGCGTCGCGATCGACACCAGCGGCACCGACCTCGTGATCGCCGGCGGCTACACGAACTGCGCTGGCTCGCCGACGCCGTCGAGCCGGACGGTCCTGACCGGCAACGGGATCGCGCCGGTGATCCAGACCAGCGGCCGCAATCTGCGCCTGCGCAACCTGACCCTGACCGGCGGCGGCACCACGAACCTGGTCGGCCCAGGGAACATCGTCGTGGGCGGCGGCGTGTCGGTCACGAACGGCATCCTCGACATCGACGACAGCACGATCGAGAACAACCGGGCGTCGATCGGTGGCGGTGTCGCGGTCGTCGGCGCCAACGCGGTCGCCGTGCTCGGCGGAGGAACCGAGATCCTGTTCAACGAGGCAGGCGTGGGCGGCGGCATGTATTTCGCCGGGAACGTGCTGCGAATCAGCTACACCCGGCCCGGGGCGTTCATCGGCTTCAACCGGGCGGTGACGCTGCGAGGCACGGCCGGGAAGGGCGGTGGCCTGTACGTCGATCGCGTCACCGGGACCGGTGGCAGCACGGTGCTGGTCGGGCCGGTGTCTTGGGAAGTGGGGCAGCCGTTTCCCCAGACCGTGGGCTTCCGGTTGGTCGACAACGAGTCGAGTGGCAACGGGGCTGGCCTTTACGTCTTCGGCTCGTCGGTCGACGCGGCGGAGACGGTCATCGCCGGAAATCGCGCGCCGAGCGGTGTTGGCGGCGGGGTGTATCTGGACGCTGCGACGCTGCGGATGTATCGACTGGACCCCGCCGCGTTCGGACCGCCGACCCCGAAGTGCCCGGCGCACACGTGCGCCCGGCTTCGAGACAACCTCTCGCTCGAAGGCGGAGCCCTCTTCGTCTCGAGCGGTTCCCGGGCCGAGATCGCGCAGGCGTTGATCACGGAGAATCGCGCCGCGACCGGCGCGGTCGTCCGAACGGACGACGCCCCCAACCTCGCGAACCTGACCCTGCGCATCGACAGCAGCGTGGTCGCCCTCAATCGCTGCACCGCGGGGTTCACGAACGCCTGCGGGATCCTCGATCTCGGCGCCGGGCGTGCCGAGCTCCGCTTCGTGACCTTCGCCGACAACACGTTCGAGCCGATCCCGACCCCGATCAACCTGATCAAGGGGCCCGGATCGCTGGTCGTGAAGTCCTCGATCCTGCGACCGGCAGCCGGCACCGCCCTGTATGCCGCTTCGAACCCAGCGCCGACCGTCACCGCGGATTGCAACGCGGCGCCGAGTCCCGGCTTCGGGAGCCGGCCGCTCGCGACGATGCCGACCTTCCCGGCGGCGCCCGCCTCGTACCGCCCCGACGAGACCAGCGCCGCGATCGATCACTGCGACGGGCCGGGACCGGCCGAGAGCGGCTATCTCGATCCGAACCTCGATTCCCGCGGGACCGACAATCCCGACCGGCCGAACGGCTTCGGCGTCTTCGACATCGGCGCCTACGAGACGCAGCCGCTGCTGCGGAACGGCTTCGAGTGAGCCCGGCGGCGCGAGCGAGGCGGGCCGGCGGCCGGTCGACCGCCACCGCGGCGACTCGGTGACCGCAGCCGGCCGCTCACGGCGATCGAGGCCCGAGTTCGAGCGCGAGCCGTTCGGCCTGCCGTCGGTGATGCTCGTTCGGACCCACGGACTCGCGCAGGACCGGCAGCGCGGCGGCCAGCGTCGTGCTGGCCTCGTTCCGGCGCCCGCCGCGCAGCGCGAGTTCGGCGCGCGCGACGTCGATCAGCGCGTGGTCGAGCGGCGGCGCCTGCGACAGCGTCGCGATCGATCGCGCGGCTTCGAGGTGGGCGCGCGCACCGTCGAGGTCGTCCCGCGCCAGCGCGGCCAGCGCGCGCTGCCGGTGCAGCTGCATCCGGATCGGATGGTCGGGCCCGACGAAGCCATCGATCGCGCCGTGCGCCTCGGCCAGCAGCCGTTCCGCTTCGTCCGCGCGTCCCGCGAGCCGCTCGGCGATGCCGAGGCGAAACGTCTCGATCGCATGATCGAAGCGCGCTGCCTCGCCCGCGTCGCGATGGGCCGCCAGCACCTCAGCGAACAGCGCCCGCGACTCGGCGAAGCGCCCGGCCGAGGCCAGCGCGCGCGCCAGATTGCCGCGGGCGCGCAGCACCGCCGGGGAGGTGGCCGGCATGCGGGCCTCGAGCCCCTGGACCGCGGCCTCGAGCGTGCGAATCGCGGCGTCGTACTGCCCGACGCTCTCCTCGAGCGAGCCGAGATTGACGAGGCTGGTCGGGTCCTCGGAGCCGCTCGATCCGAACACCCTGGCGAGGATCGCGCGCGACTCCTCGAGCGCCGCCAACGCCTCGAGCGGGCGCCCGGCGTCGTTCAGCATCACCGAGAGGTCGTTCAGCAGGGTCGCGACCTGCTGGCCGTCGCCGCCGGCCAGCCGTCGATAGTCGGCGATCGCCTCGCGATAGGTCTTCTCCGCGTCGGCGTAGCGACCGAGCCCGGTCAGCACGCCCGCGTGGATGCGCTTTAGGCGAACCCGGCTCGGGTCGAGCGGCGGATAGTGCTGCTCGAGCAGCTGCATCATTTCGGTCGACGTGGCCAGCGCGGCGTCGAAGTGCCCGGTGCGCCGATGGGCTTCCGTCAGGCGCAGCAGGAGACCGACCCGGTCGTCGACGGGGAAGCCGTCGATCGCGGCCGATTCGGCGAGCACCCGCGGGGCTTCGGCCAGCACATAGCCGGTGTCGCCTCGCTGATCGGCCGCGTTGACGCGCAGCGCCGCCGCGCGCAGGCGCGCGAGCGGGTCGTCCGGCAGGACCCGCTCGAGCACCTCGGCCCCCGCGATCGAAGATGCCGCGGCGTCGCCGCCGAAGCCCTGCGCGAGCCGAGCCGTCGCGAGCCCATCGTGGATCCGCGCGACCTCGAACGCCGCCTCGGCCGTCGCCGGCTCCGGGCCTTCGAGCGCGATGCGGTACAGCGATTCGGCGTCCGCGACCTCGCCGAGCGCGTGGTGGATCTCGGCCAGCGTCAGCGCCAGCGTGCGCCGCATCGCGGGCGGCATGTCGGGATCGGCCTCGAGCCGCGCGCGGGAGTCGGCGGCGAGCGTGCGGGCATCGACCGGCCGGCCGAGCGTCCGTTCGGGGTGGGCGTCCGCGAACACCCGGACCACGAAATCGAGCGCCTCGCGGGCCGCCTCACCCGACTGTCGCGCGGCGTCGCCGCGTGCCTCGGCGATCGCCTCGGCCGCCAGCGCGCGCTGGCGCTCGACGTCGAGCCGCCAGACGAAGCCGGCGCCGGCGACGGCAAGGGCCAGCGCGGCCGCGACGCCGACCCGGTGTCGGACGACGAACTTGACCGCGCGGTAGGCGAAGGTGTCGGGTCGCGCGCGCAGCGGGCGCCGCGCGAGATAGCGCCGAAGGTCGTCGCGCATCGCCTCGACCGACGGATAGCGCCGTGCCGGATCCTCGGCGGTTGCCATCGCGATCAGCCCGCGGAGGTCGGCGTCCGGGGCGATCGCGTCGAAGCCATCCGGCGGCGGGCGCGCATCGGGGCCGCCGCGCGTGCCGGTCAGCATCTCGCGCAGCATCACGCCAAGGCCGTAGACGTCGGTCGCGGTCGTGATCGCGTCGCCGGCGCGCTGCTCGGGACTGGCGTAGCCCGGCGTCCACACCCGGGTCGAGGTCTCGTCGGACCCGGGGTCGCGACCGACGTCGATCAGCTTGGCGATGCCGAAGTCGAGCAGCTTCGGGGTGCCGTCGGCGCGCACCAGCACGTTGCGGGGCTTCAGGTCGCGATGGACCACCAGCCGCTGGTGGGCATGCGCGACCGCCTCGGCGATCCGGTCGAACAGCGCGAGCCGATCGGCAAGCCCGAGCCGCCGGCGCGCGATCGCCTCGATCAGCCCGGCGCCCTCGACGTACTCCATCGCGATCCACGGCTGGCCGTCGGGGGTCTCGCCGCCGTCGAGCAGGCGCGCGATGTGCGGGTGGTCGAGTCCGGCGAGGATCTGCCGCTCGAGCCGCAGCCGGCGGCGGCCGTCCTCGGTCGGGAAGCCCCGGATCAGCTTGATCGCGGCGCGCTGGACGTACTGGCCGTCGGCGCGCTCGGCGAGGAACACGGTGCCCATGCCGCCCGCGCCGATCTCGCCGAGGATCCGCCACGCCCCGATGCGCGCGCCGGTCGCGAGGGTCGATCCGCCGCCGACCGCCGCGATCGCCTCGGCGAGCGGGTCGCCGCCGGTCGCCTCGCGTTCGAGGAGCCGTCGCAGGGCCGCGGCGTCATCCGGATCGAGCACGGCCAGCTCGCGTTCCCGTTCGGCGGTCGGCAGATCGACGATCCGCGCGAACAGGTCGCCGAGCCGCGCCGCCTCGCCGCCGCTCATGCCTCGAGCTGCTCCCGGATCCAGGCCCGCGCGAAGCGCAGATCGAGATCGACCGTGCGCGTCGAGAGACCGATCGCGGCGGCGACCTCCTCGCGCGTGAAGCCGCCGAAGTACGTGAGATCGACGACCTTGGCGCGCCGCGGGTCGGCGCTCGCGAGGGTCTCGAGCGCGTCGCTGATCCGGATCAGCCGCTCATCCGGATCGGGCGCGTGGCGATCGGCCTCGCCGAGCGTCGCGAGCTCGGCGCCGGCGCCGCGCTTGGCGGCCTGGCGCCTGCGCGCGTGGTCGACCAGTACCTGGCGCGTCGCCTGGGCGACGACGTGGAAGAAGTGGCGACGGTCCTCCCACGACGCGTCGGCGCCGAGCAGGCGCAGCAGCGATTCGTGCGCGAGCTCGGTCGGGCTGATCGTCGCGCCGCCCTGCGCGGCGATCGATTGCGCCGCGATCCGGCGCACGCGCGCGTAGGCCTCGTCGATCAGCCGCTCGCGCGCGGCGAGGTCCCCGCCGCGCCAGGCGCGGATCAACTCGGTGAGGTCGCCGGCGTCACTCGGTCCGGGGGTCGCCATCGTCGTCATCGGGGCACCGGCGGCTGCCGGCGGCCCGATTGTGGCGCGACGCGACTGTCAAGGCACGGGGCCGTGTCACGGTCTCCAGGATCCGGTCGGGCGACGCAGCGGAGGCGGAAACGCGGCCCGCCGGATTCACTCGATCGCGAACTCCAGCGGCCTGTCGCGGTAGCCCGCCGGGGCGCGGAAGAGGTCCGCCGGGATCGGACCGCGCGAGATGCCGGCGAACTCCGAGGTGTTGCGGCGGCCGTCCTCGAAATCGGTCGCGCGCAGCGGCACCCGGTTGTCGCGGAAGAAGCCCATGTCGATCGCGTTGCCGATCGGGCTCTTGGCCAGCGGTTCCATCCACGCCTCGCTCATCCGCATCACCTGCTCGAGGGTGCGCCGCTCGGCTGCGCCGAGCTCGTCGAGCACGGCGGGATCGGCGAGGCAGGTCTCGGCCACCACCTCGCCCATCACCACGGTCTCGAACACGCGGCACGACCTGCCGGCCACGCGCAGCGTGCGGCCGGTCTCGCTCATCCGCACCATCGGCGCGCCGCTGCCCGGAGCGCCGCCCGGCAGCATGCCGCCGATCAGCTCCTGCATCTGGGCGCGGACCTCGGGCGGCACGCTCGCGAGCGCGTCGTCGAGTCGCGACACCGCGCTGCCGAGCGATGCGCCGATCCGCTCGAGGTCGGCCCGGGTCATCCGCGAGTAGCGACGTTCGGCGTGGTCGAGGACCCAGATCGTCTCGGCGGCCGGATCGAAGATCACGCTGTTCGACCGGTCGGAATCGACGCGGACCTTGCCGTGGCCGACCAGGATCGAGCCGAGCGCGGGCGTGTCGCCCTCGACCTGGCGGAACTCGATGCGTGCGTCGGCCAGCACGCCCGGTGCAACGACGAGCGCGAACAGCGGCGCGAGGATCGGAAGCAATCGACGAAGTCTCATGGTGGGGCTCCGGTGGCGGTGCAGGATGATCCGCGGATTCGCCGGATCACTCGCCCCCATACGAGTCCCGCCGCGCGATCCGGACACGCCGCTCCGGGTCGCGCCGGCCGACGCGGGCGCTCAGAGCCGCCGGTCGCCCGAGATCAGCCCGCCGAGGCCGCCCAGCACCGAACCCTCGTCGCGCGAGCCGCCGCGCTGCCAGGCCGCCATCAGCATGCGCCCCGCGAGGCGCGAGAACGGCAACGATTGCAGCCACACGTGTCCCGGGCCCTTCAGCTCGGCGAAGAACACCCCTTCGCCGCCGAACAGCACGCTCTTGATGCCGCCGACCGCGCGCACGTCGAAGCCGACGCCCTCGGTGAAGGCGACCACGCAGCCGGTATCGACGTGGATCGTCTCGCCGGGCGCGAGCTCGCGTTCGGTCACGGTGCCGCCGGCATGCATGAAGACGATGCCGTCGCCCTCGATCTTCTGCATGATGAAGCCCTCGCCGCCAAAGAGTCCGGTGAGGATCCGGCGCTGGAACCAGATCCCGATCGAGGCGCCGCGCGCCGCGCACAGGAACGAATCCTTCTGGCAGATGATCCGCTGGCCATGGCGCGCGAGCGGCAGCGGGATGATCGTGCCCGGGTACGGCGCCGCGAACGCCGCCTTCGCCTTGCCCGCGCTCTCGTTCACGAACATCGTGATGAACAGGCTCTCGCCGGTCAGGACGCGCTTGCCGGCCGACAGCAGCTGGTCGACGAAGCGGCCGCCCTGACCCGAATGCGAGCCGTCGCCGAACACCGTCTCCATCCGCACGGTCGCGTCCTTGTACATCATCGCGCCGGCCTCGGAGATCACCGCCTCGCCCGGGTCGAGCTCGACCTCGACGAACTGCATGTCCTCGCCGTGGATCCGGTAGTCGATCACGTCGGCGCTGCGCCGGCCGGGCGGCGGCGGCGATACGGGCGTGATCGCGGTCGGCTCGGGTCCGGACAGCTCCGGGACGTCGGCGATCGGCGCCCACTCGGCGAAGCCGGCGCGCCAGCAATGTCCGCCGGGGATCTCGCGGGCCTTGGCGCGCGCGGCGAGCAGGTCGAGCGGTCCGAACTGCTGGCCGTTGAAGGCGAGGTACCACTGGGTCATGCGGGTCTCCTCAGGTGAGTCGTGGCCGGACGCCGATGGCGGCATCGCACCGGGGGGCAGTCCGGTCGGCGCTCAGGCGAACCCGAGCTGCCGGTGGATCGCCTCGCGCTGGTCCGGCGCGAGCGACAGCCGGGTCGCGAGCGTGTCGAGCCAGGCGCGCTCGGCGTCGGTGTCGAGCGTGATCGCGAGGCACGAGGCGGCGTAGACGTCCGCGGCGATCTCGGGCCGGGTCGCGCGGACGATCGCGGCGAGCGACTTCGGCTCGTCGAGCTCGGCGCGCAGGAAGTCGGTGGTCTCGGTGTCGAGCCCGGCGTCCTGCGCCCGCGCGAGGATCGTCGCGCGCTCGGCGTCGTCGATCAGGCCGTCGGCCGCGGCGGCCGCGATCATCGCCTGCACCAGCAGCAGCATGTCCTGCTGGCGCGGGTCGAGGGCCTCGCTCCCCGTGGCCGGCGTCGCCGGCGGCGGCGCCGGCGGTTGCATCGCGCTTGGCGGTGGCGGCGGCGGCGACGGCGTCGCCATGGGCACCGGGGGCGGGACCGGCATTGGCGTCCCCATGGCCGCGCCGGACGGCGCTCCCGCGGCAGCCCCCTTCTTGCTGTAGTGGTCCCAGGCGGCCCAGGCCACGCCCAGGAGGCCGATCCCGATCTGGGCCTTGGTCGTCGGGCTCAGCCCGCCCAGCAGGCCGCCGGCGCCCTTGCCACGGCGCTGCCGGCCGCCGAAGCTGCCTCCCATGCTGCCGCCGAGGATGCTTCCGAGGAGTCGCTGGGGATCGAGCATCGAGGGTCTCCGGGGGCCGGGAAGTCGGGTCCCGGGCAACCCCGGGCGCGCGGACTATGGCAGGTGGCCGGCCCGAAACAAGACCCGCAGGACGCGGTCGTCGATGACCGTCGCGCGCCGGTTCGGTCGTCGTTAGGCTTCGCGCCAGCTTCCCGGGGCAGACCCATGGCCGACGGCAAACCGAGTCTCGTCCCGCGCGGTCCACGACGGATGTGGGCCGCGACCCAATGGTCGTGGCGCGGCCTGGTCGAGGCATTCCGGCACGAGAGTTCGTTCCGGCTCGAGGTGTACCTGTTCGTGGTGCTGGCGCCGGTCGGCCTCGCGTTCGGCTCGAATGCCGTCGAACGGGCCCTGCTGGTGGGCTCGCTGCTGCTGGTGCTGGTCGTCGAGCTGCTGAACTCCGCGATCGAGGCGGTGGTGGACAAGGCCTCGCCGGAGTTCCATGAACTCGCCGGCCGCGCCAAGGACATCGGTTCGGCGGCGGTGTTCGTGTCGATGCTGAACGTGCTGCTGTGCTGGGGACTGGTGCTCGCCGACCGCCTCTAGCGGTTGCAGCGGGCGTGGCTGTGACAATCGGTGGAGAGAGCAATGGACGGTTTTCGTGCGATCGTGGTCGCGATGCTGGCGGCGCTGCTGGCCGGCTGCGGCTACAACGACATCCAGCGCGCCGACGAGGCGACCAAGGCGGCCTGGTCCGAGGTCGTCAACCAGTACCAGCGACGCGCCGACCTGATCCCGAACCTGGTCGCGACGGTCAAGGCCTTCGCGGCCCAGGAGGAGCGGGTCCTGACCGAGGTCACCGAGGCGCGGGCACGGGTCGGCGCGATGCAGGTGACGCCCGAGATGGCGAGCGATCCGGCCGCGCTGGCTGCATTCCAGGCCGCTCAGGGACAGCTCGGCAGCGCGCTGTCCCGGTTGCTGGCCGTGGTCGAGGCCTATCCGGACCTCAAGTCGAACCAGAACTTCCTCGACCTCCAGGCGCAGCTCGAGGGCACCGAGAACCGGATCGCGGTCGCGCGCAAGCGCTACATCGACGCGGTCGAGGCCCACAACGTGCTCGTGCGCCAGTTCCCGGTCAACCTGACCGCGATGGTCTTCGGCTACAAGGTCAAGCCGAACTTCTCGGTTGACGACGAGGCCGGGATCGCGCGCCCGCCGACGGTCGACTTCGGCCGCGAGCCGGCGCCCGCGCCGGCCGGCGGCTGACGCCGCGGACATGGCATCGGCCGTCGCGTCCTCGGCGCCGGCTGCCCGGAACGTGCTCCGGGCGATCGGCCTCGCGCTGTGGCTGATCCTCGCGACCGGCGCCGCGCACGCGGAGGCGCCCGCCGCGCTGACCGAACCGGTGGTCGATCGCACCGGCACCCTGGCGCCGGGCGAGATCGCCGCGCTGCGCGCGAAGATCGATGCGATCGCGTCGCGCAAGGGCAGCCAGGTGGCGGTGCTGATGGTCGAGACCACGGAGCCGCTGGCGATCGAGCCCTACGCGCTCGCGGTCGCCGAGGCGACGCGGCTCGGCCGGGCCGGCGTCGATGACGGCGTGCTGATCGTGGTCGCCAAGCGCGACCGCGCGGTCCGGATCGAGGTCGGCCGCGGGCTCGAGGGCGCGATTCCGGATGCGATCGCGAGTCGCATCATCCGCGAATACCTCGGGCCGAGGTTCCGGGCCGGCGACTACGCCGGGGGTCTCGGCGAGGCGATCGACGCGCTCGGCCGGCTGATCGACGGCGAGCCGCTGCCGGCGCCGCTCGATGCGCACGCGGCGCGGGATCGCAGCGACGTTCCGGAAGGACTCGACTTCTACCTCGCGCTGTTCCTCGGTGCCTTCGTCGCCGCGTTCGTCGCCGGTTTCGGCCTGTCGCGCGGCGTGCGGGTCGCGGTCGCGGGCGCGGTCGCCGCGCTGGTCGCCGGCGCCGCGCTGAAGACGCTGGTGGCGATCGTGGCGGCCGCGATCGCGGCCGCGGTGTTCTCGCTGTTCGACGGCATCGGTCGCGGCGGGATCATCGGGCCGCGCGGGCGGGGCCGGGGAGGGTGGGGCGGCGGTGGGAGCTTCGGTGGTGGATCGGGCGGCGGATGGTCGGGCGGCGGCTGGTCGGGCGGCGGCGGCAGCTTCGGCGGCGGGGGAGCCTCCGGCCGATGGTGAGCGCGAACCGCTGGCATCGCCTGTGGCGCAACCTCGTCGCCGAGCGCGGCCTCGCGCGCCGGGCCTTCGACGACGCCGCGCTGGCGCGGATCGAACAGGCGGTGCGCGACGCCGAGGCCGGACATGGCGCCGAGATCGTCGTCGCCTACGAGACCCGGCTCTCGCCCGCCGAGGTGCTGCGCGGCGTCGCCCCACGCGATCGGGCGCTCGCGGCGTTCGCCGAGCTCGGCGTCTGGGACACCGAGCGCAACAGCGGCGTGCTCGTCTACCTGCTGCTGGCCGAGCACGCGATCGAGATCGTCGCCGATCGCGGCGTCGCGGCCTTGGTCGCGGAGTCCGACTGGGCCGAGCCGATCGCGCGCGTGCGCGAGGGCTTCCTCGGAGGCGATCCGGCAGGCGGCCTGGTCGCGGGGATCGGCGCGATCGCGACACTGCTCGCGCAGCGCCTGCCGATCGCCGCCGCGAATCCCAACGAGCGCGCCGACCGGCCGGTGCGACTGCGCTGATACCCTTTGCGGCCCGCGCGCTCGCGCATCGATACGGGCACGGTAGGCATCGATGAAGCTCGGCAGTCTCAAGGAGGGTGGGCGCGACGGCACGCTGGTCGTCGTCAGTCGCGATCTCGCGCGCGCGGTGCGCGCCACCGGCATCGCGCAGACGCTGCAGGGCGCGCTCGAGGACTGGGAGCGCGCCGCGCCGCGACTCAACGCGCTGGCCGAGGATCTCGAGGCCGGTCGGGCCGCCGGGGCCTTCGCGCTCGACCACGCCAGCCTCGCGGCGCCGCTGCCCCGCGCCTACGAGTTCGTCGATGGCAGCGCCTACCTGCCGCACGTCGAGCGCGTGCGCCGCGCGCGCGGGGCCGAGGTGCCGGCGAGCTTCTACACCGACCCGCTGATGTACCAGGCGACCAGCGCCGGCTTCCACGGGCCGCGCGACGACGTGCCGGTGGTCTCCGAGGATTACGGCATCGATCTCGAGGCCGAGATCGTCGTCGTGACCGACGACGTGCCGATGGCGGTGACGGCCGAGGCGGCCGCCGGGCACATCCAGCTGGTGGGCCTCGTCAACGACGTCAGCCTGCGCAACCTGATCCCGGACGAGCTCGCGAAGGGCTTCGGCTTCCTGCAGTCGAAGCCGCGTTCGACGCTCTCGCCGGTGTTCGCGACCCCGGACGAGCTCGGCGACGCCTGGCGCGGGTCGAAGCTCCACCTGCCGCTGGTCACCCACATCAACGGCGAGTGGTTCGGCGCGCCCGAGGCCGGCGTCGACATGCAGTTCTCGTTCGCGCAGCTGATCGCGCACGCGGCCAGGACCCGCCCGCTGTCGGCCGGCACGATCGTCGGCTCCGGCACGATCGCGAACCAGGACGAAGGCAAGGGCGCCTCGTGCCTGGCCGAGCGGCGCACGCTCGAGGTACTGCGCGACGGCCGGGCGAGCACGCCGTTCCTGCGCTTCGGCGATCGGGTGCGGATCGAGATGCTGGACCGCGCCGGACGGAGTATTTTCGGCGCCATCGACCAGCGCATCGTGCGCCACGGCGCATAGCGCGGCATCATCGGACGATCGGGAGGACAACGATGGCCAGCCTGCTGAAGCTGCATTCCTACTGGCGTTCCAGCGCGTCGTACCGGGTGCGGATCGCGCTGAACCTCAAGGGACTCGCGTACGAGATCGTGCCGGTCAACATCGCGCCGGGCGTGAGCGAGCAGCTGACCGACGCGTTCCGCCGCCACAACCCGCAGCGACTGGTGCCGATCCTGGTCGATGGCGAGCGCGTGTTCCGCCAGTCGCTCGCGATCATCGAGTACCTCGACGAGGCCTACCCCGGTCCGGCGCTGCTGCCGTCCGCGGCACGCGACCGCGCGCGCGCGCGCGCGATCGCGCAGCTGGTCGCGTGCGAGATGCAGCCGATGCAGAACCTCCGCGTCCTGCGCCATCTCGAGGGCGAGTACGGGCTCGACGAAGGGCGCCGGTCCGACTGGGTCCGGCACTGGATCGTCGAGGGCTTCAGCGCGCTCGAGGATCTGATCGCCGGAAATCCGTCGACCGGCGACTTCTGCGAGGGCAACTCGCCGACGGTCGCCGACATCTGCCTCGTGCCGCAGTGCTATGCGGCCCGCCGGTTCGGGGTCGACCTCGCGCGCTTTCCGACGATCGCCGCGATCGACGCCCGGTGCCGGGCGCTGCCAGCCTTCGCGGCGGCCGCGCCGGAGGCGCAGCCCGACGCGCCGCGCGACTGAGGACGGCCGGCCCACCGCGGGCCGACAGCCTTCCGAAACGCGACGGGGCCGCTCGCGCGGCCCCGTCGGTTCGATGCGGAGGGCGAGGCTCGAGCGTCAGCCGCCCGGCTTGTCCTCGCTCGCCTTTTCCTTCATCTCCTCGGCCTTCTCCTTCAGCGCTTCGCCGGCTTCCTCGAGCTTCTGGCCGGTGGCCTCGGCAGCCTCGGCGGCCTTCTGGGTCATCGCGTCGGCGGCCTCGGAGGTCGCCTGCGCGGCCTGCTCGGCCGCCTCGGCGGTGGCCTGCGCCGCCTGCTCGGTGGCCGCGGCGGCGGCGTCGGCCGCCTGCTTCACCTCCTCGGCGGCGCGCTGGGCGGCGGCCTTGGCTTCCTCGGCAGCCTTCTGCGCGTCTTCCTGCTGCTTCGGACTGCAGGCGGCGAGGGCGACGGCCGCGAGCGCGGCCACGACGATCGGAGCAAGCTTCATGTCGATTTCCTCTGCTGGGTTTCGGACGGTCGATCGGCCCATCCGGGCCGACCGGCACGGTATAGGTTCGCCGTGGACGCGAGTTGTACCCGAAAGTTCACGGGACTTCCACGGCCAGCGCGGTCGCCTCGCCGCCGCCGATGCACAGGCTGGCGACGCCGCGCCGGGCGCCGCGTGCCAGCAGGGCATGGACCAGCGTCACGACGATCCGGGCGCCGGACGCGCCGATCGGGTGCCCGAGCGCGCAGGCGCCGCCATGGACGTTGAGGCGGTCGTGCGGGATGCCAAGCTCGCGCATCGGCGCCATCGCGACCACCGCGAAGGCCTCGTTGACCTCGTAGAGGTCCACGTCGGCGGCCTTCCATCCGGCCTTGCCGAGCACGGCCTGGATCGCGCCGACCGGGGCGGTCGTGAACCATTCCGGCGCCTGCGAGTGGGTCGCGTGGGCGACGATCCGCGCGAGCGGCTTCGCGCCCTGCGCGGCGGCCTCGGCCTCGCGCATCAGCACCAGCGCCGCGGCCCCGTCCGAGATCTTCGACGACGAGGCCGCCGTGATCGTCCCGTCCTTCTTGAACGCTGGACGCAGGGCCGGGATCTTCGCCAGATCGATCTTCCCGGGCTCCTCGTCGGTGGTCACGACCACCTCGCCCTTGCGGCCCGCGACCTTGACCGGGGCGATCTCGGCACTGAAGGCGCCCGATGCGATCGCGGCCTGCGCGCGGCGCGCGGATTCGGCGGCGAAGGCGTCCTGCTCCTCGCGCGTGAACGAATACTTCGCCGCGCACTGCTCTCCGAAGACCCCCATCGCCTGCTTGTCGTAGGGGTTCATCAGGCCGTCCCACGCCATGTGGTCGACGAGTTCGGCGTTGCCGTAGCGGATGCCGGTCCGCGAGTTCGGCACCAGGTGCGGGGCGTTGGTCATCGATTCCATGCCCGCCGCGACGACGACGTCGGCCGAGCCGGCGCGGATCAGGTCGTGCCCGAGCATGATCGCCTTCATCCCGGAGCCGCAGACCTTGTTGATCGTGGTCGCGCCGGCCGAGACCGGGATCCCGGCACCGAGCAGGGCCTGGCGGGCCGGAGCCTGCCCGAGGTTCGCTGGCAGCACGCAGCCGACGATGCCCTCGGAGACCCGGGCCGGATCGATCCCGGCGTGCTCGATCGCACCGCGGATCGCCGCGGCGCCGAGTTCGGTCGCCGGAACGCCGGTGAACTGGCCCAGCATGGAACCGATCGCGGTGCGCCTGGCACCGACGATCACGATCGCGTCGCTCATGGTTGCTTCCTCCACGGATCGGTCGGACGGACGGATGGTGGAGCATATTGCACCGCAGCACATCGCGGCGTCCGCCCCGACCACATCCGGGTTGCCACGACGCCTGCGGGGCGCCAAGGTTGTGCGATGGACGGTCTCGACGCATCGCAGGTCCAGCTCGCGCTGCTGGCGTTGCTGGCCGGTCTCGCGCTGACGCTCGGCTGGCGCCTCCGGCGCCTGCGGCGCCGCGCCGCGCGCGAGGTCGACGCCGCCGCCGAGCGGTTGCGCCTCGCCCTGTGGGGCACCGGCGACGAGCTGTGGGACTGGGACCTCGCCGGCAACCGGGTCCAGCGCCTGAATCCGATGCGGCACATGCTGGCGGGGGTGAACGAGATCGTCGACGCCCAGGCGGTGCTCGCCTACATCCACCCCGACGACGTCGAATCGACCCTGCGTGCGATCACCGCGCATCTCAAGGGCGAGTCCGACCACGTCGACACGGTCTACCGGGCGCGCGACGTCGACGGCGCCTGGCGCTGGCTGCGCGCGCGCGGCCGGGTGACCGCGCGCGGTCCCGACGGTCGTGCGCTGCGCATCGTCGGCACGACCGAGGACATCACGACCTTCAAGCATGCCGAGGCCGAGCTCGCGCGGGCCAACGAGCAGCTCGAGCAGCGCGTCTACGAGCGCACGATCGACCTCGAGATCGCGCGCGACGCCGCCGAGCAGTCGCTCGCCGACCTGCGCGCAACCCGCGAGCAGCTGGTCCAGGCCGAGAAGCTCGCGGCGCTCGGCGGGCTCGTCGCCGGCGTGGCCCACGAGATCAACACGCCGCTCGGCGTCGCGGTGACCGCCGCCTCGCACCTCGACGGCGAGGTCGCCCGGGTGGCGGACCTCGACCGTGAGGGCCGGCTCGCGCGGGCCGATTTCGACGCCTTCCTCGCGGCGGTGCGGGACGGCTCCGCGCTCGTGCTGCGCAACCTGCGCCGCGCCGAGGCGCTGGTGCGCGGCTTCAAGCAGGTCGCGGCCGACCAGGCCAGCGGCGAGCGCCGCGTGATCGCGCTCGGTCCCTACCTCGACGAAGTGCTGGCCTCGCTGCGTCCGACCTTCCGGCGGAAGCCCTGGGTGATCGATCTCGACTGCGAGGATGGCCTGGTGCTCGACACCTGGCCCGGCGCGATCTACCAGGTGATCGTGAACCTCGTGATGAATGCGATCGTGCACGGCTTCGCCGGCCGCGACGCCGGCCGCGTGCAGATCGTCGCGCGGGGCGTCGACGACGGCGTGGCGATCGAGGTCCACGACGACGGCTGCGGCATGGCCGAGGACGTGCGGCGCAGGATCTTCGAGCCCTTCTACACGACCCGTCGCGGGCAGGGCGGGACCGGCCTTGGCCTGCACATCGCGTGGAATCTCGTGACCCGGACCCTCGGAGGGCGCATCGAGGTCGACAGCGAGCCCGGGCGCGGCACGCGCTTCCGGATCACGCTGCCGAGGGTGGCGCCGGCCCCGGCCGGCGCCGAGACCGGCGCCGGCGAGCCGGAGCGCGCCGCGGCCCGGGAACCGCCGGCGCAGGGGACGTGACGCCCGCTCAGTCCGGGAACTCGCGCCGGATCGCCTCGGCCTCGTCCCAGTGCGCGAACAGCAGGTCGACCAGCCGCGGCTCGAACTTGATGCCGGACTGGGCGGCGAGGTAACGGCGGATCTCGTCCGGCGGCCATGGCGCCTTGTAGCAGCGACGGCTGCCGAGCGCGTCGTAGACGTCGGCCAGCATCGTGATCCGGCCGCTGATCGGAATCGCCTCGCCGGCGAGGCCCGCCGGGTAGCCCGAGCCGTCCCAGTTCTCGTGGTGGCTGCCGGCGATCTCGGCCGCGAGCATCAGCAGCGGCCGTGCCGACGACGCCAGCATCCGGCGGCCGATGTCGGCATGGGTGCGCATGATCCGCGTCTCCTCGGCGTCGTGCGGGCCCGGCTTGTTGAGGATCGCGTCGGGGATGCCGATCTTGCCGATGTCGTGCAGCGGCGCGGCGAGCCGCAGGTCCTCCACGGTGCGGTCGTCGAGGCCGCAGCGCGCGGCAAGCAGCCCGGCGAGCAGCCCCACGCGCTTGACGTGCGCGGCGGTTTCGCCGGACCGGCTCTCGGCCGCGCCGGCCAGCAGGCAGATCATCTCGAGCTGCGCGTCGACGATCTCCTGGTGCAATGCGAGGTTCTCGTAGCCGATCGAGACGTTGGTGCAGAACACCTCGACCAGCTTGTAGTCGAGATCCGAGAGACGCCAGGTCTCGCCGACGTAGAGCAGGCTTTCGGCCTTGCGCGAATCGACGAAGTGCAGCACGTAGTGGTCGTCGCGGAACAGGTGGCGCTTGCTGCGGAAGGCCTCGCGCAGCGAGGCCGAGATGCGGTCGGGCAGGGCCTGCTCGGCATTGCGGTCGGTGTACGCGGCGAAGTCGCCGGTCGCGGCCGCGACCGGGAAATGCTCGGGCTCGTCGGTCCCGGGCGTCGGAATGCGGCAGTAGAGCGCGCCGCGGTGCACGCCGACCAGCGCGGTCAGCTGCGCGAGCACCGCCGAGGCGAACTCGCCGCGCTTCTCGACCGAGAAGATCGAGGCCGAGGCCTCGATCACGCGCTCGAGGCCGCGCTTGTTGGCCTCGATGACCATGATGTCGCGATACGCGCGCAGCGCCGCGTACAGCATCGTCGTCAGCTTCTGCGCCGTGAGCTCGGTCTTTTCCTTGTAGTCGTTGATGTCATAGCTCCGGATCACGTCCTGCTCCGGTGCCTGGCCCGGCTGGCCGGTGCGCAGCACGATCCGGATGAAGCGGTTGCCGAGCGTCTCGCGCGCGTAGCGCACGACCTCGAGTCCCGCCTGCTCGGTTTCCATCACGACGTCGAGCAGCATCAGCGCGAGGTCCGGGTGCGCGCCGAGCATCGCGCGCGCCTCGGACGCCGAGTGCGCCGAGAGGATCTCGAGCGGCCGGTCCTCGAACCGGAAGCCGCGGAGCACGAGCCGGGTGACGGCGTGCACCTCGGGCTCGTCGTCGACGACCAGCACCTTCCAGGGATTCTCCGCCGGTGCGGGCGCGCTCGCGAACTCCATGGACCCGTTCCCCCGAAGGGCCACCATCGCGCCCAAGGCTACCGCCTCGCGGTCCGATCCGGGTGGGGACGCGGGCACTGGACGACGGCTCGGAACTGCGCCATTGTCCGCGGCTTTGGCGGCCCATGTTCCCACCGATGCTCGAACGATCCGGTCTGGTCCTGCTGCTGTTCCTGGCCGCGTCGGCGGCCGTCGATGCGGCCGATGGCTCCCGCGCCGCAGCCGAGCGCCGGGTCGTCGACCCGGCATTCCTCGCGACCATCGTCGACGACGAGGCGAATCCGCTGCCCCGGGGCCTCACGCCGGACGAGCGCGCGCGCTGGAGCCCGTCGGCTCCGGCGCTGCTCGAGCGCACGCCGCCCCCGGGCCCGGTCCGGGCGCAGGCCGAGTACGAGGAGAACGATGGCCTGCTGATCCGCTGGGGGACCCAGAACGCCCTGCTGACCGAGATGACGGTGGCGGTGACGACGCTGACCCCGGACGCGCGGATGTACATCGTCGTGTCCGGTGCCAGCCAGCAGGCCAGCGCGACGACGACGCTGCAGGGCGCCGGAGCCAACCTCTCGCGGGTCAGCTTCATCACCGCGCCGACCGATTCGATCTGGATCCGCGACTACGGGCCGCGCTTCGTCGATCACGGAGGCCAGCGCGCGATCGTCGACCACACCTACAACCGCCCGCGGCCGAACGACAACGCATTCCCGAGCGTGCTGGCCAACCTCTGGAACGAACAGCGTTTCCTGATGCCGCTCAACCACGGCGGCGGGAACTTCCACCTGTTCGCGACCCGGCGCGCGTTCATGACCGAGCTGATCGTCAACGAGAATCCGGGCCTGACCGCGGCGCAGATCCGGGACCTCTACCAGGCCTACCAGGGCCTGGACGTCGGGCTCACCGCGGCGTTTCCGGCGAGTTTCGACTCGACCCAGCACATCGACATGTGGACGCTGCCGGTCGACGACGACGAGATCATCGTCGGCAGCTACCCGTCCACGGTCGGCACCCCGGCGACGATCGCCGACGCGTTCGCGGCCGCGCGCGCCGCCGACGGGATGACGGTCTGGCGGACGCCGGGCTTCCGGAGCGGCAGCACCCACTACACGTACACGAACTCGGTGATCGTCAACAACATCGTGATGATCTGCCGCTTCAACGGCTTCGACGTGCAGAACGCCCAGGCGCGCGCCGTGTTCGAGCAGGCGTTCGAGGACAAGACCATCGTCCAGGTCGACTGCTCGTCGATCATCTCGCTCGCCGGCGCGATCCACTGCATCGTCATGCACGTGCCGCGCATGATCGAGGGCCTGCTGTTCCGCAACGGCTTCGAGCCGTAGGGTCCGCCTCGGCGCACGAAGCCAGGAGGCGCCGCCGCGCGAGCCTCAGCTGCGTCCCTCGAACAGCTCGCGGCCGATCAGCATGCGCCGGATCTCGTTGGTGCCGGCGCCGATCGCGTAGAGCTTGGCGTCGCGCAGGATGCGGCCGGCGGGATACTCGTTGATGTAGCCGTTGCCGCCGAGCGCCTGGATCGCCTCGAGCCCGCAGAACACGGCGCCCTCGGTGGCCTTCAGCAGGCAGGCGGCCGGGTCGATCCGCGACTGCACGCCGCGGTCGTAGTCCTGCGCGACCATGTAGCTGAAGGCGCGCGCCGACTGCAGCGCCACGTACATGTCCGCGATCTTGGCCTGCATGATCCCGAAGCTGCCGATCGGCTGGTCGAACTGGCGCCGCTCGCGGACATAGGGCAGCACCAGGTCCAGCGCCGCCTGCATCAGCCCGATCGGGCCGCCCGAGAGCACCAGGCGCTCGGTGTTGAGGCCGCTCATCAGGATCCGCACGCCCTGGTTGACCTCGCCGAGCACGTTCTCGTGCGGGATCTCGCAGTCCTCGAACACCAGCTCGCAGGTGTTCGAGCCGCGCATGCCGAACTTGTCGAGCTTCTGCGCGGTGCGGAAGCCCTTCATGCCCTTCTCGACGATGAAGGCGGTCATCGCGCGCGAGCCGTGCTCCCTGCCGGCGGTGCGCATGTAGACGACCAGCACGTCGGCCTCGGGGCCGTTCGTGATCCACATCTTGCTGCCGTTCGCGACCCACGCGTCGCCCCGGCGCTCGGCCCGGCAGGCCATCTGGCCGACCACGTCGGAACCGGCGCCGGGCTCGCTCATCGCGAGCGCGCCGACCCACTCGCCCGACACCAGCTTCGGCACGTACTTCGCGCGCTGCGCCTCGGTGCCGTTGTTGTAGAGGTTCTGCAGGCACAGGTTCGAGTGCGCGCCGTAGGAGAGCCCGACCGACCCCGAGGCCCGCGAGATCTCCTCCATCGCGACAGTGTGCGCGAGGTAGCCCATCCCGGCGCCGCCGTGGTCGCCCGGGATCGTGATCCCGAGCACGCCGAGCTCGCCGAGCTTGCGCCAGAGGTCCTGCGGGAACTCGTTGCGCCGGTCGATCTCGGCCGCCCGCGGCGCGATCTCCTTCTCGGCGAAGGCGCGCACGGTCTCGCGCAGCAGGTCGATCTCTTCGGTCAGCGGAAAGGGGCGCATGGCGGCTCCGCGGGGGTGGTCCGGTATCGGCGTCGAAGGTAGGCGGCGCGGCGTGAGCGCCCGGTCGCCGGTCACGCCGGCTGCGCCGCTCCCGCGATCAGCCGTTGCGCAGCCGGCCGAGGAAGCGCGGCGGCTGGTTGCCCATGAACGGCTTGCGGATCCGGCCGATCGTCGTGATCCGCTCCTGCGCCATGCGCTCGGCCGCTTCGGCGGTGGTGACGCCGTCGCGCTTCGCGATCTGGAAGATCTTCGACAGGTTGTAGTAGATCGTGCGCATCATCCGCATCGCGCGCTCGCGGTTGTAGCCCTCGATCTCGAGCGAGACGTTCATCAGGCCCCCGGCGTTGACCGCGTAGTCGGGCGCGTACAGGATCCCGCGCTGCTCGAGCAGCTTGGCGCAGTCGTCGGTCGCGAGCTGGTTGTTCGCGGCGCCGCAGATGACCTTGAACCGGAACCGCGGGATCGTGCCGGGGTTCACGGTGCCGCCGAGCGCGCACGGCGCATAGACGTCGGCGTCGACGTCGTAGATCTCGTCGAGGCCGACCGCCTCGCAGCCGTGCTCCTCGACCGCGGTGCGGACCGCCGCCTGGTTGATGTCGGTCACGTAGACCTTGGCGCCGTGCTGGCGCAGCAGCTTGATGAACTCCATGCCGACGTGGCCGCAGCCCTGGACCGCGTAGCTGTACTTGCCGATCTCCTCGTCGCCGAAGCGCACGTTGAGCGCGGCCATCAGGCCCTGCATCGTGCCGTAGGCGGTGAACGGCGACGGGTCGCCCGAGCCGCCGTGCACCTGGTGCACGCCGGTCACGTACTCGGTCTCCATCAGCACGTATTCCATGTCGTTGACGTCGATGCCGACGTCCTCGGCGGTGATGTAGCGGCCGCCGAGCGAGTTGACGAAGCGGCCGAAGGCCCGGAACAGCGCCTCGCTCTTGTCGCGGCCCGGGTCGCCCCAGATCACCGCCTTGCCGCCGCCGAGGTTCAGGCCCGCGACCGCGGCCTTGTAGGTCATGCCCTTCGACAGCCGCAGCACGTCGTCGACCGCTTCCTGCTCGGACCGGTAGTTCCACATCCGAAGGCCCCCGAGCGCGGGTCCGAGCCAGGTGTTGTGGATCGCGATGATGGCGCGCAGGCCGGCGTCCGGGTTGTGGCAGTAGACCACTTCCTCGTGGCCGGAACGGGCGATCGTGTCGAAGATCATCGGGGACTCCGCGTAGGGCCGCGCATGCTGCATCGCGGCAGCCGGGCGGCGTGGACCAGCCCGGTATTCTAGCCGAGCGTCTGTCACCCGGCTGCGTTCCGGCTCTGGTAGCGTCGCGCCGGAGCGAGACTCGGATGGGAGCAAGTCATGTCATTGGTCCGGTTGCTGTCGATGGCAGCGCTTGCGCTGCTGCTGTCTGCCGGGGCCGCGACTGCCGGCGAGGACGACGAGGTGCGCGCCGCGATCACCAGGAGCCATGCCGCGATGGTCGCGAAGGGCGCGTTCCGCGTCGACAGCACGACCGAGACGTCGGGCGGCACGCAGAAGAGCGTGGTCGAGGCGATCTGGCCCGACCGCTTCCGCATCCGCTCGATCACCCAGGGGACCGAATTCATCGTGGTTCCCGGCGGCACCTGGATGAACAGCGGCGGCTCATGGACGCGGATGCCGGTCGACATGAGCGCGATGACCCAGTCCTTCAGCGAGCAGGCGCTGCGGGAGGGGCTTGCGACGATCGCGAACGCCAAGGTGCTCGGCACCGAGGACGTCGGCGGCCGCAAGGCCCGCGTCTACGCCTACGACCAGACCGGCACGATCATGGGCATCCGCAGCGAGAGCCGGGTCAAGGCGTGGATCGACGATGCCACCGACCTCGTGCTGCGCATGGAGGTCGACGGCAAGGCGATGGGCCAGACCAGCCGCTCGATCAACGTCTACGACTGGAACGCCGACATCGTGATCGACGCGCCGAAGTAGACGGGCGCGACCTCCGCGCGGCGCGCGCCCCGACGACGCGCTGACGCTCCGCCCGCCCGGCACCGGCCCGGTCCGCGGTCGGTGCCGCATCGACTTGATCGCTCCTCGCGGCCCGGGCATGGTCCGGCGTCTCGATGCCCACGGACCCGCCGATGGCCGCCGCCGCCCCGATCGCCAGCCCCTACCCGCACCTGCTCGCGCCGCTCGACCTCGGCTTCGTCACCCTGCCGAACCGGGTGCTGATGGGCTCGATGCACACCGGGCTCGAGGACAAGGCCTCCGACTACCCGAAGCTCGCGCGCTACTTCGCCGAGCGCGCGCGCGGCGGCGTCGCGCTGATGGTGACCGGCGGCATCGCGCCGTCGATCGCCGGCTGGCTCGCGCCGTTCGCGTCGAAGCTGAGCTGGCCGTGGGAGGTCCGCCGGCACCGGATCGTCACCGAGGCGGTCCACGCCGAGGGCGGACGGATCGCGCTGCAGATCCTGCACGCCGGGCGCTACGGCTACCACCCGCTCTCGGTCGCGCCGTCGAAGGTCAAGGCGCCGATCACGCCGTTCACGCCGCGGGAGCTCAGCGCGCGCGGCGTCGAGCGCACGATCGACGACTTCGTCGCGACCGCCGCCTACGCGCGCGAGGCCGGCTACGACGGCGTCGAGATCATGGGCTCGGAGGGCTACCTCATCAACCAGTTCCTGGTCTCGCGCACGAACCGGCGCACCGACCAGTGGGGCGGCCCGTTCGAGAACCGGATGCGCTTCCCGGTCGAGATCGTGCGCCGCACCCGCGAGGCCGTCGGGCGCGACTTCATCATCATCTACCGGCTGTCGATGCTGGACCTGGTCGAGGACGGCCAGAGCTGGGACGAGATCGTGACGCTCGCGCGCGCGATCGAGGCCGCCGGCGCGACGCTGATCAACACCGGCATCGGCTGGCACGAGGCGCGCGTGCCGACGATCGTCACCAGCGTGCCGCGCGCGGCGTTCGCGTTCGTCACGAGGAAGATGAAGCAGCACGTCGCGATCCCGCTGGTCGCGACCAACCGAATCAACATGCCGGACGTGGCCGAGCGGCTGCTCGCCGAGGGCGCTTGCGACATGGTCTCGATGGCGCGGCCGTTCCTCGCCGACGCCGAGTGGGTGCGCAAGGCGCGCGAGAACCGCGCCGACGAGATCAACACCTGCATCGCCTGCAACCAGGCCTGCCTCGACCACGTGTTCGAGTCGAAGAAGGCCTCGTGCCTGGTCAATCCGCGCGCCTGCCGCGAGACCGAGCTCAACTGGACGGCCACCGCGAGCCCGAAGCGGATCGCCGTGGTCGGCGCCGGTCCCGCCGGCCTCGCCTGCGCGACGGTGCTGGCCGAGCGCGGCCATCGCGTCACGCTGTTCGACGCCGCACCCGAGATCGGCGGCCAGTTCAACATGGCCAAGCGCATCCCGGGCAAGGAGGAGTTCCACGAGACGCTGCGCTACTTCGCGCGACGGATCGCGCTGACCGGCGTCGCGCTCAGGCTCGGCACCCGGGTCGAACCCGCGATGCTGACCGCCGAGTCCTTCGACGAGATCGTGCTCGCGACCGGCGTGACCCCGCGCGATCCCGGCATTCCCGGGCAGGACCATCCCAAGGTGCTGAGCTACGTCGACGTGCTCGCGCACGGCAAGCCGGTCGGTCGCCGGGTCGCGATCGTCGGCGCCGGTGGGATCGGCTTCGACGTCGCCGAGTTCCTGGTCGCCGAACGCCACTCGTCGACCGTCGACCCGCCGGCGTGGTTCGCGGAGTGGGGCGTCGATCCGACGCTCGCGAACCGCGGTGGCCTCGCGAAGCCGGCGCCGACGCCGCCCGAACGGCAGGTGTTCCTGCTGCAGCGGACGAAGGGCAAGCCCGGCGGGCGGCTCAACAAGACCTCGGGCTGGGTCCACCGCGCCGCGCTCAGGATGAAGCGGGTCGAGATGCTGGGCGGCGTCGGGTACCAGCGCATCGACGACGCCGGGCTCCACGTCACGATCGACGGCCAGCCCCGATTGCTCGAAGTGGACCACGTCGTGGTCTGCGCCGGGCAGCTCCCGAACCGCGCGCTGGCCGACGCGATCGCCGCGAACGGCCTGCCGGTGCACCTGATCGGCGGCGCCGACGTCGCCGCCGAACTCGACGCCAAGCGCGCGATCGACCAGGGCACCCGGCTCGCGGCGCGCCTCTGACCGCCCCTCTCCGGGTTCCGCGGCGCCCGCCGGACGGCGCGCGGCGCGCCAATCCCTGCGCCGTTCGCCGCCGGTGACCGGCGACGGGCGGCGGCGGAGGGCGCCCGCGTCCGCCGCGTTGCCCGGTCCGATCCGCTTTTTGCGTAATGCCTTGGACCCACTCCCACGTTGTCCCAGGGGTTCCCGATGCACGGCATTCGCGCAGGTCTTGCAGTCTTGCTTCTGGCGGCCTCGCTGCCGCTCGCCGCGGCCGACCCGGCTCGCGGTCCCGTCGACGAGCACCTCGCCGACCGCCTGGTCGAGCGCGCGGCGCTCGAGGTCGGGGCCGAACGGGTGGCCCTCGGCACCGGTCCGACCGCGGCGCGGTCCGCGAGCGAGAAGTCGACCCGCGACGTCGGCCAGCTGCTCGCCGAGCTTGCCGCCCTCGAGCTGCAGGTCGAGCAGGGGCTGGCCCGGCTCCAGCCGGGGACCCTCGATCGGCTCCGGCGCGCGCGCCGCGCGCTCGAGGCCGAGCCCTTCCACGTGCCGGTGGACAAGTCGCTCGTGAAGTCCTTGACGACGCTGTCGGGCACCGTGCGCCGCGCCGGCGACAACGCGACCCTGCAGGGCGTCGCGCTGCAGGCGATCGAGTTCACGTGGGGCAGTCCGCCGAGCGGCGCCGGCATTTCGGCCTTCGCGACGACCAACGCCAGCGGCGAGTACACGCTGACGCTGCCGCCCGGGCGTTACCTGATCCGCGCGAACCCGTCGAGCGTGCCGGGCACGATCACGCCGGCCGCGACCGGCGGCTACCGGCGACAGGTCTACAACGGGATTCCGTGCGAGGACGTCAACGAGTGCCAGAACCAGACCGGCACGATCGTGACGGTCAGCTCGGGTTCCCCGGTGTCCGGGATCGACTTCACGCTGGCGACGGGCGGCGGAATCTCCGGCACGGTCACGCGCGCGACCGGCGGCACGCCCGTATCCGGCGTCGTGGTCGTCGCGGTCAACGAGCGCGACGGCATCTTCTCGAGCGGGCAGACCGATGCCGCCGGTGCCTACGCGATCCTCGGCCTGGCGCCCGGGAACTACCGCGTCTTCGCGGGCAACGGCGTGCCGGCCGACCTGATGCCCGAGGTCCACGACAACCGCCCGTGCGGCGTCGAGGATTGCCGATGGGTCCCGGCCGACCCGGTCACGGTCGCGGCCAACGTCGTGAGCGCCGGGATCAACCTGACGCTCGATGCCAATCCGGCCTTCGTCGAAGGCGTCGTGCGCGACGACCTCGGCGATCCGATTCCGTTCGCGGCCGTGTCGCTGTACTCGGACGACCGCTACACCAGTGTCGGCGGCCGGTCGGATGCGACCGGTGCCTTCCGGCTCGGGCCGCTCCGAGCCGGGACCTATCGGCTGAATGCCAGCGGTACGACCGACGACAACGCGCTCCCGCCCGCGTTCCCGATCAGTCGCAAGAGCCACGTCGCGGCGCGCTGGCCCGCGGTCTCGTGCCCACAGGGATGCCTGATCGACGCCGGATCGCCGATCGCGGTCGCGGCCGGGGCCACCGTCGTGCTGCCGCAGCCGCTGGTGATGGCGCGCGGCGCGCGCGTGCTCGGGCAGATCCGCAATGCGACCGACTCGTCGCCCCTCGCGGACGTCACCGTGTTCGTCACCGGAGAACGCGGGGGAGGGAGCACCCGCACCGATGCGGCCGGAAACTACGAGATCGGCGGGCTGACGCCGGGCAGCTACTCGGTCTACGCGACCGTCGCCGGCACCGGGCGCAACTTCGTCACCACCTACAACGGCGGCTTCCAGTGCGGTCTCAGTTTCTGCGGACTCGCCGGCACGCCGATCACGCTGACCGCGAGCGGCCCCGGCTCGAGCGCGACCGTCAACATCGACATGGCGCCCGGCGGTCGCATCCTCGGCACGATCCGCGACGCGCCGAGTGGCGCGCCGATCACGCGCGGGCGGGCGCGCATCGAGCTGTTCGAACCGTCGACCCGCGCCATCGTCCAGCAGGTCGTGCAGAGCCTGTGCGATCCGCCGACCGCGACCACGCCGGCCGCCTGCCGCTACGAGGCTGCGGGTCTGCTGCCCGGCAGCTACAAGGGCGTGTTCGCGACGTCCTCGACCAGCGGCTGGATCGACACCGCGTTCGGGGGCATCCCGTGCCCGCGCGGCGGTTGCGATCTCGCGCCGCTGCCGCCGCTGTTCGCGACCGCCGGTGGCACCCTGACCGGCATCGACGGCACGCTGCCGCGCGGCCGCCTGATCCGGGGCCGCATCCGCGAGGCGGGCGGCCTGCCGATCGACTGCCGACCGGTCGACCCCGATCCCGGATTCGGCGGCTGCGGCGGCCTCGGGTTCAACAACACGCTCGACAACTACGCGGCCTTCGCGCAGGCCGACCGCGCCGGCTTCTACGCCAGCCGGACCGGATTCCCGGCCGGCACGACGGTCTACGCGTCGACCTTCCTGCTGCGCAACAACACCCCCTTCGGCTTCGGCTACGTCGACCAGACCTTCAGCGGACTGGCCTGTCCGTTCGGCAGCTGCGGCATCACCACCGGCACCGGCATCACCGTCGGCGGCGCGGCCGATGTCACCGGCATCGACTTCAACCTGCAGCGTGGTGGTCTCATCACCGGCACCGTGACCGCCAGCGCCGGTGGCGCGCCGATCGGCGGCGTCGAGATCCGCGTCACCGCGCCCAACGGGCGGCTTGCCGGACGCAGCGCGAGCGCCACCGACGGGCGGTATCGCGTGGCCGGTCTGGCGCCGGGCAACTACTTCGTCTCGACCGCGAACAACCAGGGCTTCCGCAACGAGGTCTGGAACAACCTGCCGTGCGAGCCGTTCTGCAATCCGCTCGACGGCACGCCGGTCGCGGTCGCCGGGACGGCGACCGTCGGCGGCATCGACTTCCAGCTCGACGCCGCGGCCTCGATCAGCGGAACCGTGCGGCTCGGCGCGACGCCGCAGGCCAACGTGCCGGTCGAACTCTACGGCGCGGTCGGCAACCTGGTCCGAACCACGACGACGAGCGCGAGCGGCGCGTACTCGTTCGCCGGTCTGGCCGCAGGCCGCTTCTTCGTGCGCACCCGTGACACCTCGGGCCGCGCCGACGCGCTGTGGAATGGCCTGCCGTGCCTCGGCGGCGCGTGCAACGTCCGCAACGGCACGCCGATCGACCTCGCCGCCGGCGCCTCGCAGCCGGGCGTCGATCTGGTGCTGACCAACCCGGCCACGATCTCGGGCACCGTGACCCGGCTGCCGGGCTCGACCCCGATGTCCGGCGTCACGATCCAGCTGCTCGCGGCGACCGGCGCGGTCGCGCTCTCGACCACGACGAATGCGTCCGGCAACTACGCCTTCACCGGTCTGCCGGCCGGCACCTACCGGATGGTGACGCGCAACACCCCGGGCGTGATCGACGTCGCCTGGCCATCGGCGCCGTGTCCGGCGGCCTGCAATGGGCTCAACGGCAGCACGATCACGGTCACCGCCGGGGGCTCGGCGAGCGGCCGCAACTTCGCGCTCGACGCGGGCGGATCGATCAGCGGTACGGTGCGGTCGGCCGCGCCGGTGGCCCCGGTTCCGGGCGTCACGGTGCAGGTCTACAACTCCGGAGGCATCCCGGTCTCGCAGGTGCTGAGCAATGCCTCGGGGAACTACGAGGTCGGCGCGCTGCCGTCCGGCAATTTCGTGGTCCGGACCCAGCAGAGCCTCGGCTTCACCGACCAGCTGTTCAACAACCTGCCGTGCACCGGCTACTGCGACCTCCTGAGCGGCACCCCGGTGCCGGTCACGAGCGGATCCGGCACGGGCCTGGTCGATTTCAACCTCGCCGGTGGCCTGTCGATCGGCGGGCGCGTCCGCGACGCCGCGACCGGCAACGGCATCGCGCTCGCGCGGGTCACGGCGTTCGACGTCGGCGGCTTCGTCGCCGGCTCGGCGCAGGCGAATGCCAGCGGCGACTACACGATCGCCGGACTGCGACCGGGCACCTACCGGCTGCGGACGACGAATCTCTCGGGCTACGTCAACCAGATCTGGAACGGTGTCGCCTGCACGCCGACGCCATGCCTGATCGCTTCCGGCACGCCGATCACGCTCTCCGCCAGCAACGTCAGCGGCATCGACTTCAACCTGACCCGCGGCGGCACGATCTCGGGCACCGCGACCGACACCTTCAGCAATCCGCTGCCGACCGGCACCGCGATCCTGTACGACGCGAGCGGCATCGAGATCACGTCGGCACCGGTCGCGAACGGCATCTGGGAGTTCTCGGGGCTCGCGAACGGCACCTACTTCGTGCTGGTCCGCAATGCTTCGGGCCTGATCGACCAGCTCTGGAACAACATCCCGTGCCCGGCCGGCGCCTGCAACATCGCCGCGACCGGCACGCCGATCGTGCTGACCGGCGCCGGCGCGCCGACGGGACTCGCCAAGAGCGGACCCGCGAACATCAACCTGCAGCTTCCGCCCGGCCAGACGATCTCGGGCACCGTGACCGACGCCGCGACCTCGCAGCCGATTCCCGGCGTGACCGTGCACTTCTTCAACGCCGCCGGCGTCGAGGTCGGGCAGGCGACGACCAACGCGCTCGGCCAGTACGTCAGCGAAGGCGGCCTCGCCGCCGGCAGCTATCGCGCCGCGACCACGAATGGCATCACCCGCGGCGCCGCCGACGGCTATGTCAACCGGATCTACAGCGGCCAGAACTGCCTGCTCGCGTGCAACTTCGCCGGCGGCACGCCGATCAACGTGAGCGCCGCGCCGACGACGGGCATCGACTTCGCGCTGTCGAAGGCCGGGCCCGGGATGACCGGGACCGTGCGCGACGTGCTCGGCAACCCGCTCGCGCTGATCACGATCCGCGTGTTCGACGCGAGCGGCACGCTGGCCGGCGTCGCCAAGACCAACTCGGTCGGCGTGTTCCGGCTCGACGGGTTGCCGGCCGGAAACTACTTCGCGCGCACCGTCAACGACTTCGGCTACGAGGACCGGCTCTACGGCGGCGCGGTCTGCGGCGCTGGCTGCAACCCGCTTGCCGGCGCGCCGATCGCGGTCCCCGCGACGACCCAGGTCCAGAACATCGACTTCACGCTCGGCTTCCCGGACCCGGTGTTCGCGAACGGCTTCGAGGCGCCCTGAGCAGGGCGCCGGAAGCCGGTTCCGGGACACGGCGATCGCAGCGCGGGCGGGCGGTCCGCGCGGCGCCGGCTACCCGCCCGGCGCCGCCAGCGTGATCCGGAAGCAGGCGCCACCCCCGGGGCGCTTGACGTAGTCGAGCCGTCCCAGGTTGGCCTCGCACAGCTGACGCGCGATGTAGAGGCCCAGGCCGGTGCTGTGGTCGCTCGAGGTCTGGAACGGCTCGAAGATCAGCAGCGCGCGATCCGGCGGAATGCCGGGACCGGTATCGATCACCTCGATCGCCGGATGATGGCCTTCGACCTCTCGCACGTAGAGGCTGACCTGCGCCTTGCCCGAGGCATCGCGACCGTAGCGCCGCGCGTTGTGCACGAGATTCCAAAGCACCTGGCGAAGCTGGCCCGGATCCACCATCGCCGTCAGCGAATCGCGGTCGAGGACCGCCTCGACCTGGTCGCCGGCGAGCTGGTTCGTGCCCGTGTACTCCGTCACCCACTCCCGGACCCAGGCGACGAGATCGATCCGCTCGGGACGCGAGCGCTCGCGGCGCGCCAGCAGCAGGATGTTGTCGACGATGCCGTTCATGCGTCCGCACTGGCCGCGGATGATCTCGACCAGCCGCCGTTCCTCGTCGACCAGCGCGTCCGATTCGCCCAGCAGCTCGGCGGCGTAGCGGATCGCGGCCAGCGGATTGCGGATCTCGTGCGCGATGCTCGCCGACAGCCGGCCCAGCGAGGTCAGCGTCAGCTGCTCGGCCTGCCGGGTCACCACGCTCACGTCGTCGAGCAGCACCAGCGCGAGGTCGTCGCCGCCGACGCCGAAGCGCGCGAACCGTGGCACCACCGGCGGCGCATCGCTCGCCAGCTGCATCGCCAGCGGATCGTCGCTGCCGGTCACGCGCCATTCGTCGAGCCGCTGGGCGAGGTCGGGCGCGATCGCGAGCAGCTGGTCCACGCCCGCCGGGATGCGGCCGAGCAGGCGCTGCGCGGCATCGTTCATCCGCCGGATGCGGTTGGCGCGGTCGACCACCAGCACGCCGGTGCTCATGCGCTTCAGGATCATCGCGTTGACCCGCGCGAGGTCGGCGAGGTCGGCTTCCTGGCGCTCGACGCGACGCTCGGCCTCGACCATCCGCGTGCGCAGTGACTGCATCAGCAGCGTGGCGCCGATGTAGGTCGCCGCGAACAGAGTCGCCTCCGTCCAAAGGCCACCGCCGCCGAGGCCCAGCCCCGCGACCACGACGATGCTCGCGAGCAGCGCGACCGGATAGGCGTCGCGCGCCGGCAGCAGCAGCGCCACGGAGCTGACGTTCACCAGCAGCAGCGCCGCGATGCCCGCCTCGAGCCCGTCGATCGCGAAGAACGCGGTGCCGGCCACCGCGACGTCGAGCACGATCCCGACCAGCACCTGGGTGACCAGCGCGGCGCGGAAGCGGATCGCCGCCGCGAACAGGGCCACCGCGCCGACGAGATACGCGATCGAGGCGATCTGCGCGCTCTCCTCGGAGACCAGCACGATCAGCCGTTCGCCGAGCGGGCTGAAGCAGAGTCCGACCAGCAGCGCCGCCTCGAGCAGGCGATAGAGCGCGAAGAAGTACAGCTCGCGGCGGGGCGCGGCAGCCCCGCCGCTCGCCGCGCCCCCGGGCACCCGCCCTTCGGCGACGATGTCGACGTCCTGTTGCATGGACCCTGGCTGTTGGCGGAAGGCCGGCGATTGTGACGCGGCGCGGTGGCGATCGGGAAAGATCCGCGTGCGTCACCGGTGACGGCGCATGCCGCGAAAGCGCATCGGGCGCCCGAGGGCGCCCGATGGGTCGATCATGCAGCGGACTGCCGCGGCGCGCTCACGGTCCCAGCAGGCACCACGAGTTCAGCGTGCCGGTGTCCTGGGCGATGCTGTCGATGACCGTCAGCCGCCAGGTGCCGTTGAGCGTCTGGCCGTTGAACGTCGAGAGCGCCTGCTGCGGGATGCGGAAGCCGGCGAAGGTCGGCACGACGTTCGCGACGCAGCCCTGCTGCGCCGGGACCGAGGCCGAGTCGTCGAAGGTCGCGTCCATGTTGTCGCCGCTGCAGCTGCCGGACGGGCTGTTGGTCGGGTTGGTCACGAGGTTGATCGTGGTGTTGTCGGACACCCGCGTCAGTCGCAGCCGGAGGTCCCCGACCCACGTGTGCGAGATGTTGACCCGCACGTCGAGGTTCGCGACGTTGCCGCTGGTGCCGGTGATCACGAGGTTGTCGGACACGCCGGTCAGGTTGCCGTCCGGAATCGCGAGGTTCGGCGTGCGGCAGTACTCGGCCGCGGTCGTGAAGCTGCGGACCGTGCTGTTGACGCCTTCGCCGCAGGCGTTTCGGGCTCGCACGCGCCAGAAGATCTGCGTGTTCGGCGGCAGCGGGCTGGCCGGCGTGAAGCTGGTGCCGGTCACGGTCTGCTGGAAGATCAGCGTCCCGAACGTGTTCGAGGTCGAGGCCTCGATCACGTAGTCGACCGCCCCGGTCACCGCGTTCCAGGTGAAGGTCGGGCTGGTCGGGACCGCGGTCGCGCCGTCGGCCGGCGCGGTCAGCGTCGGCGCCGCCGGCGCGGCGTTGACCACGTTCAGCGTGAGGCCGAGGGTGCGGTTGACCGTGCCGGCCACCGCCTGGACGGTCACTGCGTTCGGTCCGGCCGGCGCGGTGTTGTTGGCGCCGAGCGTGATCTGCGAGGTCCCCCCCGGCGCGTTGATCGTGGTCGGGTTGGCCGACGCGCTGACGCCGGTCGGCAGCGGCGCGAAGGACAGCGCGGCCGGATCGGTCAGTCCGCCGGTGTGGGTCACCTGCAGCTGGATCGGCGGCGCATTGACGGTCGAGGTGCTGTTGGCGCAGACCGCCACGCTCTCGGGGGTCGCACGCAGCGTGAGGCTCGGCTCCCCGCAGGCGTCATGCCGGACCGCGACGAAGCGATTGGCGCGCGAGTTGCTCGGATTGAGCGTCTGGTTCGCGTAGTTGCCGACGAACCAGAACGTGCAGCCGTCGACCGGGTCCACCCCCATGTCGGCATAGTCGCCCCAGCGTTCGGCGGCCGACCCGGTGCCGGTGACGCCGTTGCCGTTGACGATCACCGTCTCGGGCTCGGTCATGACTCCGAGCGGATCGGCCTCGAGGCGGCCGGTGTAGCGGAGGCCGGCCGGAATCGCCGGCGACTGGCGGACGATGTTGTAGGCCAGCGCGAGGTTGCCCGATTCGTCGATGTTGATGCCGCCCATCCAGCGGTCGGCCTGGTTGGCGGGCACGCCGGGCGTGTCCTCGGGTGCGAAGGTGCCTTCCTGGTGCAGCCGCCAGGTGACCCCGAACGCGGGGTCCTCGAAGCCGTCGCGCAGCAGCACGTCGGGCGGGAGCGGCTCGGGGCCGCGCCGCAGCTCGAACCAGCGGACCGCGCCGGTGTCGTCCGGGTAGATCGAGCTCGGTCCGAGGTAGAGGTCGGTGACGAAGTTGCCGACCAGCGATTCGTGCGTCGCGAAGCGCCGGTAGACGAGGCGGTGCATCACCGTCTCGCGCAGCGGGTCGAGCCGCTGGCCGTTCGGCTGCGGGAACGCGTTGAATGCCGTGAGGCCATTGAGATTCGAGCTGAACTCGGCGATCTGGAACGTGATCGGGCCGACGATGTTGCTGTTCGCCGGCGTGGTCCAGTCGACGTTGAACTCGAACAGTTCGAGGAAGTCCGCGTTCGGGTTGTTCGAGCTCGCGTTGTGCGCCTCGTCGTCGCGGTGCCGCATGAAGAGACCGGGCGTCCCGGCCGGCGGCAGCGTCGTGCCGCTGACGTGCGCCGGCTGGGTCATCTGGAAGCCGAAGCCGGCGAGGTTCGGGATCGTCAGGCGCTGCACGGTCGCCGGCTGGCCGGCCAGCATCCGGGCGCGGTCCATCGCGTAGAACGGGCGCCGGCCGCCGGTGCCGTTCTCGTTGGCGCCGACGAAGTACGCCTGCGGCCAGACGCCGTACTTGGGATAGTCCGGAAAGGCCGGGAAGTTGAACGCATAGCGCGTCCAGGTCTGCGGCTGCGAGAGGTCGTCGCTGCTCGACAGGTAGACGCACAGCAGGTTGCCGGTGCCGGTGAACTCGGTCAGCACCCAGCGGTTCGCGAAGGCGTCGAAGAGCACGATCGGGTCACCGGCGCCGGAGGTGGCGCAGGTGCCGCCGGTGACGAGGCTCGCCATCGTGAAGGTCGGACCGATCTGGGCGCCGGTCGTCTTGTTGAACACGCCGACCGCCGAACCGCCCGAGGCGTTGATCGCCATCACGAACTGCAGCGTGCCGACGTCGCCGGTCGGGTCGTTCGGCGAGGCGGTGGTGCGGATGCCCTCGGCGTTGACCGTCGGCGTCGTGAAGCCGCCGCCGCCGCGGCCCTCGCGCGCCGCGCTCCACGCGCGCTGGCGCGCGGCGAGCGGATCCTCGCCGTCCACCGGGTTGACCGGGACCGGCGTCGGCGCGTTCGGATCGCCGTAGAACTGCCGCGGGACCTCGATGATCGGATCGCCGGGCTTCCAGTCGGGCACCGCGGGCAGGTCGCGGATGTCGACGCGCCGGCTGACGGGAACCGACGGCGGGCTGACCCACTCGGCGCCCTGTCGGACGGTGACGCCGTCCGCGCGCACGGATTCGGTCGAGGCGGCAAGGGCGATCTGGGACGCGAGTCCCGTCACCACGAGCGCGAGCGTGGCGCGGCGCAGCAAGGCAGCAAGGCACATGGAACGTTCCCCCGGAGAACACGGATGTCGGTGAACGATAGCGCCATTGATCGGGCGCTGTCTCGTGCCCGGATCATCCCCGCCGCGAGCCCGTCACGGCGGCGACGAGCCGGGTGGCCCGGACGCGTTGCCGTCGTCCCGCGCCCGGGTGCGCTGCGCGTGCGCGGCGGGCAACGCGATGGCGGTTCCCGCCGCCGAGGCGTCCGTCAACGGACCGGCGAGTCGATCTCGCGCTCGTCCCCGTTCGCGTCCGGATCGTCGACCTCGAGCTTCGGCATCAGGAACACCTCGCCCTTCGCGCTCTCGATCTCGAACCGGTGGCGACCGCTGCCCCAGCGACGCTCCCATCGGGTCGCGCCGGGCGCGAGCTCGAGCGCGTCGGCCTCGGTCCAGCCGGGGCCCTCGGAAATCCCCCCGCCTGCGCGCACGCGGACGAGCTGGTCGCCGCGCGGCGAGACCAGGACCGTCACTGGCCCGCTGTCGCTGCGCACGCGCGAGGGTCCCGGCACGCCGCCGACCTGCCGCGCGAGGATCGGCCCCGAGACCGACGCGACGTCGAGCACGTCGCCGCCCGACACCAGGATCCGTCCGCTGGTGCTGCGCGCGCGGATCGGGGCGCTTCGATGCGCGACGCGCAGCTCCCCGTCGTCGGTCTCGACCTCGAGCGCCGCCCCTTGCGGCACGAACACCGCCAGGTCGACGCGACCCGGCCGCTCGCCCCCGGCGCTGACCCGCGGTGGGTCGCCCGGATAGCTCACGCGCACCTCGAGGCGTCCGCGCCGCTCGACCGTCTCGAAGTCGGGCAGTGGACGGTCGTCGGCGAGGCGCTGGACCACGACCGACAGGCCGATCGCGTCGCCCGGCGACGTGCGCACGCGGACGTCGCCCCACGGGTTGACGATTCGCGCCATCCGGAGCGCGCCCCTCGGCTCGATCGACCGTTGGAAGCGGATCACCGCGTAGCCGGAGTCGTCGCGGCGGACGTCGGCGTCGGCCGGGATGCCGCGGCCGCCGGTTCCCTGGCCCGCGGCCGGCAGCGGGCACGCGGCGAACGCCAGCACCGCGAGCGCGAGGAAGCCGCCGGCACGGCGCGAACGGTGCGTGATGCGAAGGCTCATGCGCGACTCCACGGATACCAGCGCGGCAGTATAGGCCGCGTTCCGGCGTGCCCTCGCCACCGGCGCCCGCATCGGCCCTTCAACTGGCCGGGCTCTTCGGCGACAATCCCGCGTCTTTTCACCCAACCGACCCGATCCGGCCCCGGTTGCCGGCGGCGCCCGCAGGGAAACCACGATGAACTTTCACGAGTACCAGGCGAAGGAACTGTTCGCGGACTTCGGCATCGCCGTGCCCAAGGGCATCGTCGCGCGCACGCCCGAGGAGGCCGAGGCCGCCGCGCGCTCGCTCGGCGGCAGCCAGTGGGTCGTCAAGGCCCAGATCCACGCCGGCGGCCGCGGCAAGGCCGGCGGCGTCAAGCTGACCAAGACCCCCGAGGAGACCCGCGAGGTCGCCGGCCGGATGCTCGGCACCGCGATGGCGACCTACCAGACCGGCGGCCGCGCGCTGCCGGTCGACTGCGTGCTGGTCTCGGAAGCCAACGACATCGAGAAGGAGCTCTACCTGTCCTGCCTCGTCGACCGCGGCACGAAGACCGTCACCTTCATCGCCTCGGCGCGCGGCGGCGTCGACATCGAGCAGGTCGCGCACGAGACGCCGGAGGAGATCCACACCCTCCACGTCGACTTCGTTGAGGGCCTGCAGCCCTACCACTGCCGCGAGATCGGCTTCGCGATGGGCCTCGACGGCAGGCAGGTCGGCCAGCTGACCAAGATCATGGGCGGCCTCTACCGGATGTTCAACGCGCTCGACCTCTCGCTGGTCGAGCTGAACCCGCTCGCGATCGTCACCGGCGGCAACCTGCTCGCGCTCGACGGCAAGGTCAACTCCGACGACAACGCCGCGTTCCGCCAGCCGCGGCTCGAGGCGATGCGCGACGTGCGCCAGGAGGACCCGGCCGAGGCCGCGGCCGCCGACCACAACCTCAACTACGTGCAGATGGACGGCAACATCGGCTGCATGGTCAACGGCGCCGGGCTCGCGATGGCGACGATGGACGTGATCAAGCTCGCTGGCGGCGAGCCCGCGAACTTCCTCGACGTCGGCGGCGGCGCGACCAAGGAGCGCGTCGCCGAGGCCTTCAAGCTGATCCTGTCGTCCGACAAGGTGCGCGCGATCCTGATCAACATCTTCGGCGGCATTGTGCGCTGCGACCTGATCGCCGAGGGCGTGATCGCGGCGGTCAGGGAAGTCGGGCTGACGATCCCGGTGGTCGTCCGCCTCGAGGGCACCAACGTCGAACAGGGCCGCGCGATGCTCGCGAACTCGGGCCTCGCGATCATCCCGGCCACCGACCTCAACGACGCGGCCCAGAAGGCCGTCGCGGCGATCGCCTGACGGCGCCGCCCCAACCACGGACTTCCGACCATGAGCGTCCTCGTCGACCAGAACACCCGCGTCCTCTGCCAGGGCTTCACCGGCCAGCAGGGCACCTTCCACTCCGAGCAGGCGATCGCCTACGGCACCCGGCTCGTCGGCGGCGTCACGCCCGGCAAGGGGGGCACGAAGCACCTCGGCCTGCCGGTCTTCGACACCGTCTCGCAGGCGGTGCGCGAGACCCAAGCCGACGCGACGATGATCTACGTGCCGCCGCCGTTCGCGGCCGACGCGATCCTCGAGGCCGCGCACGCCGGCATCAAGGTCATCGTCACGATCACCGAAGGCATCCCGGTGCTCGACATGCTCCGGGTCAAGAACGTGCTGAAGCGCTACCCGGACACGGTGCTGATCGGCCCGAACTGCCCGGGCATCATCACCCCCGGAGCGTGCAAGATCGGCATCATGCCCGGCCACATCCACATGCCCGGCAAGGTCGGCATCGTCTCGCGCTCGGGCACGCTGACCTATGAGGCGGTGTTCCAGACCACCAACGCCGGGCTCGGCCAGAGCACCTGCATCGGCATCGGCGGCGACCCGATCAACGGCCTCAACTTCATCGACTGCCTGAAGCTGTTCCAGGACGACCCGCAGACCGAGGGCATCATCATGGTCGGCGAGATCGGCGGCAGCGCCGAGGAAGAGGCGGCCGAGTACATCAAGGCGAACGTCACCAAGCCGGTGGTCTCGTTCATCGCCGGCTCCAGCGCGCCCCCGGGCAAGCGCATGGGCCACGCCGGCGCGATCGCGTCGGGCGGCAAGGGCACCGCGGCCGGCAAGTTCGCCGCGCTCGAGGCCGCCGGCGTCACCACCGTGCGCTCGCCGGCCGACCTCGGCCGCGCGATCACGGAACGGCTTCGCGGGCGCTGACCGAGCGCTCGCGCCGGCAGGCCGGCGCGAGGGCGAGGCTCGATGCGGATCGCGCTGGCCCAGCACGACTTCCCGGTCGGCGACGTCGCCGGCAATGCGGCGCGGATCGTCGATCTGGCCGCGCGCGCCCGCGAGGCCGGCGCGCGGCTGATCGCCTTCCCCGAGCTTGCGCTCTCGGGCTATCTCGCCGAGGACCTCTTCCTGCGGCCGGGATTCGTCGCCGAGTGCGAGGCGGCGCTGGCGGAGGTCGCGTCACGACTCGATGGCATCGACGCCATCGTCGGCCACCCGATGGTCGACGGCGGCGTGGTGCGCAACGCGCTGTCGTGGATCCGCGACGGCCGCGTGATCGGTCGTTACTCGAAGCGGGCGTTGCCGAACTACATGGTGTTCGACGAGAAGCGCTACTTCGCGGCCGGCGACGCGCCGCTGGTCGTCGACGTCGATGGCCTGCCGATCGGTGCGGTGATCTGCGAGGACCTCTGGGAAGGTGGCCCGGCGCGCGATGCGGTCGCGGCCGGCGCGCGTTGCCTGGTCTCGATCAATGCCTCGCCGTTCGACCCGGAGAATCGCGCGCGGCGCGAGGCGGTCGTCCGCGAGCGCGCGCGCGAACTCGGCGTGCCGGTCGCCTACGTCAATCTCGTCGGTGGACAGGACGATCTGGTCTTCGACGGCGGCGCGATGGCGGCCAATGCGTCGGGCACGCTGCTGGGTCCCGCGCGGGCCTTCGACGACGCGCTGGTGCTGCTGGACATCGATCCGGACGGCGGCTGCTGGCGGCTGGCCGAGTGCGCGATCGAGTCCGGCGACGACCTCGACCGCACCTGGCGCGCGCTGGTGCGCGCGACGCGCGACTACGTCGACAAGAACGGTTTCCCCGGCGTGGTCCTCGGGTTGTCGGGCGGCATCGACTCGGCGCTGGTGCTGGCGATCGCGGTCGACGCGCTCGGCGCGGATCGCGTCACCGCGGTGATGATGCCCTCGCGCTACACCGCCGATCTGTCCAACGAAGAGGCCGCACGCCAGGCGCGCGCGGTCGGCGTCGAGCATCTCGTGCTGCCGATCGAGGGGCCCTTCGGCGCCTTCGAGCAGCTGCTGGCGCCGGTCTTCGCCGGACGCGCGCCGGACGTGACCGAGGAGAACCTGCAGTCGCGGATCCGCGGCGTGATCCTGATGGCGCTGTCGAACAAGACCGGGCGCATGGTGCTGACGACCGGCAACAAGAGCGAGATGGCGGTCGGCTACGCGACGATCTACGGCGACATGGCCGGCGGCTTCGCGCCGCTCAAGGACGTCTACAAGACCCGCGTCTACGCGCTCGCCGCGCACCGCAACCGGATCTCGCCGGCGATCCCCGAGGCGGTGATCACGCGTGCGCCGTCGGCCGAACTGCGGCCCGACCAGACCGACCAAGACTCCTTGCCACCGTATGACGTCCTGGACGCGATCCTCGAGCGCTTCATCGAGCACGACCGCTCGGCCGCGGACATCGTCGCCGACGGATTCGAACGGGCGACCGTCGAGCGCGTGGTCCGGCTGGTCCTGCGGAACGAGTACAAGCGTCGGCAGGGCGCGCCGGGGCCGCGCGTGACGCGCCGCTCGCTCGATCGCGACCGGCGCTATCCGATCACGTCGGGCTGGCGTGGCGACCGGACGCCCTGAGCTGCGCCTTCCGCCGCACGCGACCTCCGGTCGGCGGCACGTTCGGGCCCGACGGCGGGTGCACGTTCGGTGGCCTAGGCTGACCGGATGATTGCGAACCGGATCGCCATGCTGCTCGTCCTGGCGACGACCGCCGCCACGGGCTGGGCTCGCGATGTCCCGCCGCCCGCGCTGCCGAAGGTCGCGGTGACCGCGACGATCGAGGACGGGGGCGATGCGATCGCGCGCCCGGAATCCTCGATCCGGCTCGATCGCGATCGCCTCCGCCAGGCCGGTCCCCGGATCGACCTCGCGGAGGTGCTGGCGAGCGTGCCGGGCGTGGTCGCGAATCCGCGCTGGAACTTCGCGCAGGACACCCAGCTCTCGATCCGCGGCCACGGCGCGCGCGCGACCTTCGGCGTGCGCGGCGTGCGCCTGTACGTCAACGGCATCCCCGCGACCGCGGCCGACGGGCAGGGCCAGATCGGCCACGCGCCGCTCGCCGCCGCGAGCGCGGTCGAGGTGATCCGCGGTCCGCTCGCGGCGCTGCACGGCAACGCCGCGGGCGGCGTGGTCAAGGTCGAGGTCGATCCGCTGGCGCCGTCATCGGCGGGCCTCGGCGGCGCGGCCAGCGCCGATGGCGGACGCGCCGGCCTCGTGCTCGGGCGCGCGTCGGGCGAGTCCGGCGTGCGGGCCGAAGCCTCGCGCTTCCGGACCGACGGCTTCCGGCCGCACAGCGCCACCGAGCGGCGGCAGTTCAACGCGGTCGCCGCGACCCGGCTCGCCGATCGCTGGCGGCTCGATGCGAGCGCAGCCGCGCTCGACGTGCCGCGGGCCGAGGATCCGCTCGGCCTCACGCCGGCCGAGTTCGCGCGCGATCCCATGTCGACGAATCCGGCCGCGATCGCCTTCGACACGCGCGAGCGCGCGCGCCAGCGCGAGCTCGGCCTCGCGCTGCGGCGCGACGGCGACGGCCTCGAACCCGCATTGCGGGTCGCGGGCTACGCGGGCCGGCGCGAGGTCGACGGCTTCCTCGCGATCCCGGTCGCGGCGCAGTCGAGCCCGCTCTCGGGCGGCGGCGCGAACGCGATCGCGCGCGACATCGGCGGGGTCGAGGCGCGCGTCGACTGGCGCGCCGGACCGGCGCTCCTGACCGTTGGCCTGAACCATGACCGGCTCGACGAGGACCGGCGCGGCTTCGAGAACTTCGTCGGCGGCACGCTCGGCGTGCGCGGGCGGCTGCGCCGCGACGAGAGCAACACCGTGCGCAGCACCGACGCGCTCGCGAAGGCCGAGATCGACCTCGGCCCCGGGTGGCTCGCGATCGCGGGCCTGCGCGGCTCGCGCGTGCGCTTCGAGAGCCGCGACCGCTTCGTCACTGCGACCAATCCGGACGATTCGGGCGCGCGGACGTGGACCGCGACGGTGCCGGCGCTGGGATTCGTCCACGCGCCATCGCCGGAGCTTGCGTGGCGGGCCTCGGTCGCGCGCGGCTTCGAGACGCCGACCGTGATCGAGCTCTCGTACCGGCCCGACGGCGCTGCCGGCGTCAACTTCGAGCTCGAGCCGGCGCGCACGCGCCAGCACGAACTCGGCGTGCGCTACCGGCCGGGCCCGTGGTCGATCGACCTCGCGCTGTTCCGGGACCTCGGCCGCGGCGAGGTCGTGGTCGCGCGCTCCGAGGGCGGTCGCGCCGCGTTCCGCAACGCCGGCCGCACCCGTCGCGAGGGAGCCGAACTCGCGCTCGGCTGGGATCCGGGCGGGGCGTGGTCGCTCGACCTCGCTGCGACGGTCCTCGACGCGCGCTACGCCGAGACCGTCCCGCCGTGCCGGCTGCCGCCGTGTCCGCCGGGCGCGCAGGGGCTCGAGGCCGGCAGGCGGCTGCCCGGGATCCCGCCGCGCCAGCTCCTCGCGACGCTCACGTGGCGGCCGTCCGATGCGTGGCGGGCGTGGGCCTCGCTCGCGGCGCGCGACGCGATCCCGGTCGATGACCGCAACGGCACGAGCGCGCCGGGCCACGCGCGGATCGACGTCGGCCTCGCGCGGACGGTTGCGCTCGCATCGGGCGAGTTCGATCTGACGCTCCGGATCGACAACGCGATCGATCGCGCGCTGGTCGGCTCGGTGATCGTCAACGACGGCAATGGCCGCTGGTTCGAGCCGGCCCCGCCGCGGCGGCTGTGGCTCGAGGCCGAATGGCGCTGGTGACGTCGTCGGTTTCGCGCGGCCCTCGAGGCGCGCCCGGCCGCCGGATCCGAACCGCACATGGCGTGGACCCCGACGCGGCGCGGCAGGCCTCGCAGGGCCGTCGAGCCGACGGGCGTGGGCGCGGGGCGACCGGCGGCCGCGGGCGCGAGGTCCGGTCTGGCTACCATTGCGGCGGATCCCGAGGGAGCGGCATGGACCACGACGAGCCAGCGCGGAACGATCGGACGCGGTCCTCGTCCGACGCGACACTCGACCTGCCGATGCTCGTCGCCGCGATGGCCGGCGGCAGCGAGGCTGCCCTCGCGCAGCTGTTCGACCATTGCTTCGACCGGATCTACGGCATCGTCTTCCGCATCCTCTCCGACGCGTCGGATGCCGAGGAGGTCGTGGTCGAGGTGTTCCACCAGGCCTGGCGTTCGGCGCGCGCCTACGATCCCGCGCGCGGCGAGGTGACGGGCTGGCTGGCCGCGATCGCGTGGAGCCGCGCGATCGACCGGCGCCGCCGGATGCGCGGTCCAGTCGCCGGCGGCGCTGCGCATCCGATCGGCGCGCCCGACGCGTATACGGATCATGAAGATCTCGACCAGCGACGCTGGTTCGACGCATTCGAGGCCAACCAGGTGCTGAAGGACGCGGTATCGTCCCTGAGCAGGGCGCAGCGGGTCGTGCTCGGGCTCGCCTATTTCGAGGGGTTGTCGCACAGCGAGATCGCGCAAGAGACCGGCATGCCCGTCGGTACGGTGAAGTCCCACGCGCGTCGCGCGATCGAGGCGCTGCGCGGAGCGATCGGAGACGGCGCGGGCCCGATCGGGGCCGTCGCGCGCGCGCCGGAGCATCGACACGGAACCGCGCCCGGCGTGGCAGGCAGTACGGAGCGGCGATGAACCCGGATGGGGAGCGGCTGGACGGAGCGGATCGAGCGTGGCTGTCGCTCGCGATCGACCCGGTGACGCCGGCCGACGCGGTCCGGCGGCGCGCGCGCGAGCGCGTGCTGGCGCTCGCCGCGAGCGCGGCTCGAGGGGTGCGCTGCGCGGACGGCGACTGGCGGGGGCTGCTGCCGGGCATCGAGGTCAAGCGCCTGCGCATCGAGCGCGACCACGGCGTCGAGACCTGCCTGTGGCGGCTGGCGCCGGGCGCCGTGATCCCGAGGCACCCGCATCGCGTCGGCGAGACCTGCCTCGTCGTCGCCGGCGAGGTCGAACTCGACGGCGAGCGCTGGACCACCGGCGACTGGATCGAGATCGCGAGCGGCGGCGACCATGGCGTCGTCCGCACCGCGACCGGCGCGCTGCTGATGATCACCGGCGAACCGTTGCCGGTGTTCGATCGTTGATCGCCTCCCCCGCGTCGATCGCAGGATCGGCGCGCAGTCGGCGAACCACCACGCAGGCCCTCATCGCCCCGATCGATCGCGGCGGCCGGAGGCCGGAGCGCCGATCGAGCGCGCCGCGCCGTTCCTGACGATCGACGGGCAGCCGGCCGGCCCGCATCCGGGTGGTCGAAGGCCGGACGGCTGACGCTGACGATTCGGCGCGGCGCCCGATCCGGGACCGTGCATCCGATCTCCCCTCCACGTCCGTACTAGCAGCAGGACGACGCTCCGGCCGTTCGGAGGGTCACTATCCCCTGGGGGTGTGGTACATGAAAGCGAGGTTGGATCGCCGCCACGGCAGTGTGGTGCTGGTCGCGCTCGCGATCGCCGCCTGCGCGGCGCAGCCGCCGCGGGAAATCGCGACTCCGCCGGCCGCCCCAGCGCCAGCGCCCATCGCGGCGGCTGCCGACAGGGCCGCCGACACGGCCGCTGAAGCCGACGAAGCTCAGGCGCACGGCCGGCACGAGCATCATCAGGGTCCCGCGCAGCCAGCGAAGCGGGATGCCGAAGCGGAGCCGGGCGAGACCGCCCCGCCGGCGGCAACGACTCCGCCGCCGCCCGCCGCCGCCGCGGCGATGCCGTCGAAGACTTCCCCGCCCGAGCGGGTTACCCCGGCAACGCCCGCGGCTGCAGCGGCGCGTTCCGCGCCGGCCCGCCCCGCCGAGTCCGCGGCGCCGGCGCCGCGCCCGGAAGCGCCGGCACAGTCCGCCGAGCGTGCCCTGCGCGGAATGCTTCGCCTGACCCCCGGTCGTGGCCAGCGGGTGGCCGCCGAGGATTTCCGGGAAGCGGTGATCTGGTTCGTGCCCGACGGCGGCGGCCCGGTGCGCGCCGGCAGCTTCACGATGAACACGCTGCAGAAGGGTTTCGAGCCGCAGGTGCTGGCGGTGCCGGTCGGCAGCACGGTGCGCTTCCCGAACGGCGATCCGGTGCTGCACAACGTGTATTCGGACTCGACCGGCAACGCCTTCGACCTCGGGTTGTACGCATCCGGCGAGGCGCCCACGCATCAGTTCCGCCGCGCGGGCGTGGTCGACGTGCACTGCAACGTTCATCGGCGGATGCAGGCCAAGATCGTCGTCGTCGAGAGCCACCACATCGGACGGGTGGCAGCCGACGGGCGGTTCGAGATCGCCGGGGTGCCCGCCGTCGGTGGCCGACTGGTCGCATGGCATCCGCGCGGCGAGCGCGTCGAGCGGCGCTTCGGTCCTGATGCCATGGACGACCTCGCGATCGAGATCCCGCTGACGCGGCCGCGGGCGGAAGCCTTCGAACAGGGGGCTCGGCGATGAGCGTCGGTCGCAGCCTCGCGATGGTCGCCAGCGTGACCGCGATCGCGATCGCGCTGGCTGCGGTGGCCCTGTCCTGGTTCGCGAGCGAGCGATTCGCGGCTGCGGTGAGGACCGACCTCGCCGAGCGCGCCCGGTCGGTCAACGCGCTGGTCGAGCGCGAGCTGCGCGAGGGCCTCGAGCGCCGGGTCGAGCGGATCGCCGACGACGCGCCGTTCGCGAGCTACGTGCAGGCCAGCGTCGGCGAGGAGGGCGTGCTCGACGCCGAATCCCTGCGCGACCTGCTCGAGGAACGCTCCGAGCAGTACCGCGTCTCGCGGCTCGCGGTCCTCGACCTCAACGGCCGTCCGCTGGTGGCGACGGATGCGCGCCTGCAGCGCCGGGCCGAGCTGGCCCAGCATCCGGCCGTCCGCGAGAGCGTCCGCAACGCTCGCCTCGGCACCGGCCTGATCGCCGACGAGGATGGCTTCGACCTGCTCGCGGTGGTGCCGATTGCGAGCGGTGGCGCGATCGTCGCGCATCTCGCCGGCACCTCGCGGGTCGATGCCGAGCACGCCCGTCGCCTGGCCGAGGCGCTCGGCGCGCCGGTGGCGCTGGCGTCGAGCGCGTTCGGCGCCAACCGTCGGCTGGTGCTGGTCGAAGGCGATTCGCCGGAGGATTGGGCCGTCCGGCTCGCGGACCCGCGGCCCGACGCGCTGCTGCGCGCGCCGCTGTTCGGCGACGCGAGCGGACCGACGCTGCTGGTCGCCACCGATGGACCGGGCGCCCGGGCCGGCTGGCTGATGCGGGCCGGCGGGGTGCTGGCCGCGCTCGCGGCCACGGTCGGCATCGCGATCGTCGCGCTGTGGACCTGGCTCTCGGTGCTGCGGCCGCTCGCGAACCTGCCCTCGGCCTTGCGACGGATTCCGGCCGGCGACTACCACGTCGACCTGCCGATCCGAGGCGGCGCCTTCGCGTGCGAGGTCCTGGGCGGCCTCGAGCGCCTGATGGTCTGGCTGCGCAGCCAGCGTTGATTCCATGCAACAGGCAGTCATCCGCATGAAACACGAACGGACATCGATCGGCGCGCGCGGCGCGCTCGCCCTTGCGCTGGCCCTGGCCATCGGCCCGGCGATCGCCAACGACCGGACCGGCGGCAAGCTGCTGCTGACCGCGGGCGTCAGCCAGATCGAGGGCGCCGCCGGCGGCGGGCTCACGCCGTGGGCCGTGATCGGCGGCTACGGCACCGAGGGCCAGTTCGGCGGCAACGTCTTCCACACCCGGGTCGCGACCGACGACTACCGCCTCGGCGTGACCGGTCTCGCGGTCGGCATCTCGGATCGCGTCGAGCTGAGCTACGCGCGCCAGCGCTTCGACACCCGTGACGTCGGCGCGGCGCTCGGGCTCGGCCGTGGCTTCAAGCTCGAGCAGGACGTCTATGGCGCGAAGGTCCGGCTCGCGGGCGACGCCGTGCTCGACCAGGACACGTGGCTGCCGCAGATCGCTCTCGGCGTCCAGCACAAGCGCCATCGCCAGGGCGACATCGTGCGCGCGGTCGGCGCGCGCAGCGCGAACGGCACCGATGTCTACCTCTCGGCGACCAAGCTGTTCCTCGATCCGGGCCTGCTGGTCAACGGCACGCTGCGCCACACCCGCGCGAACCAGGTCGGGATCCTCGGCTTCGGCGGCGACCGCCGCGGCTCGGCGAGCGTCGAGTTCGAGGGTTCGGTCGCGCTGCTGCTGCACCGGACGCTCGCGGTCGGCGCCGAGTATCGGACCAAGCCGAACAACCTCGGCATCGCGCGCGAGGACGACTGGTGGGACCTGTTCGTGGCCTGGGCGCCGACCCGCAACGTGTCGGTCACGCTGGCCTACGCGGACATCGGCAACGTCGTGATCCGCGACGACCAGCGCGGCTGGTACCTGTCCGTCCAGTTCGGATTCTGAGGAGCCTTGCCATGCGTTCGATCATGCTCGTCCTGCGGCTGCTCGCGCTGTCGATCGGCCTTGCGTCGATGCCCGCGGCCGATGCCGCGGAACGCCCGCCGATGGATCCGGCGCCCGCGCATCCGGAGCTGCGGCCGGTGCTCGATGCCTTCGGTGGCGTGCCCGGGCTCGAGGCGCTGATGGACGACTTCATGGCGGGGCTGCTCGCCGATCCGCGCACCCGGCCGTTCTTCGAGAACGCCGAGCAGGACCGCGTCAAGCGCCAGCTGGTCGAGCAGTTCTGCGTGATCCTCGGCGGCGACTGCGTCTACTCCGGTCGCGACATGCGCGAGGCGCATGCCGGGCACGTCATCACCGCCGCGCACTTCAACGCGCTGGTCGAGGTGCTGCAGGTCTCGATGAACCGGCGCGGCATCCCGTTCCGGGCCCAGAATCGCCTGCTCGCGAAGCTCGCGCCGATGCACCGCGACGTGGTCAACGAGCCGCCGCGGCGTTGACGCGGCGGCCCGGTCGTCGCCGCGTTCACCAGCGGATGTCGACCCAGACCATCCGGTGATCGGAGGCCTCGGCCCAGTCGTGCCCGGGCTCGTCCGAACGCGGCCAGAACACGCCGGAGCCGACCACCTCGACGTTGCGCGACGGCAGCGCGTAGTCGACGCGCAGGTTGCCGACGCGCGGCCCGAACGCGCCGGTGTCGAGGTCCGGATCGCCGCGGTGCTCGAGGTTCGCGCCGCCGTCGCGCGCGGCGGACTCGGCGCCACCGCCGCTGCCGCGCGGCAGCGGGTCCGGATGCACGCGCGGATGCTCGAGCAGCTGGCGGATGCCGAGGCCGACGCTGTTGCCGTCGTTCGGATCGGCGTTCTGGTCGCCGACGATCACGAAGCGCGCATCCCCGGCGAGGCCGCCGCGGACGCCCGCGTCATCGACGATCCACGCCGCGCGCTCGCCGCCGGCGAGGTAGTCGGCGAACAGCCGGATCTCGTCGTGGTTGCGCGCCTTGTTCCTGCCTTCGGGGCCGTCGAAGGCGGGCGGGGTCGGGTGGCTCGCGAGCACGTGCAGCACGCCGAACGGCGTCGCGACCGGCACGTCCCAGTGGTTCTTCGACGACAGCCGCAGCACCTGCCAGATCGCGTCCGGGTGGAACGGCGTGCCGTCGGGGTTCATCGGACGCAGCGCGCCGGGCATCGCCGACCAGCGCAGGTACCGGAACGTGCGCACGCGCTCGGCATCGATCGGAAAACGCGACAGCAGCAGCATCGCGTACTCGCCCGGGTGGCGGCCGAAGCCCCACGCGTCGTTCGGGCCATCGGTGCTGCCGTCGCCGTCGAGATCGAGCCCCGACGGCTCGCCGGTGTTGACGCGCGTCGCGAAGCGGTACGGGTAGCGGATCGGCGCGTTGCCGAACTGGCCGACCTCGAGGTAGTCGCGCTGGAACAGCTCGGCCGCGCGCAGCGCGTCGTCGTGGTCGAGTTCGTTGATCAGCACGATGTCCGGGCGCACGTGCTGGATCACCGCGGCGACCTTGCGCGCCGACTCGTCGCCGGCCTCGAGCCGCGCGATCACGCCGCCGGCCCGCTCGTCGTGGAGCGCGATGTTGTAGCTCGCGACCCGGATCGAGGCCGGGCGGTCGGGGTGCGCCTCCGGGTGCGGCACGGTGCAGGCGGCCAGCATCATCGCGAGCGCGGCGGGCAGGGCGGGACGGATCGATCGACTCCACGGAGCGCGGACATTCCGGGAGTCTAGACGCGGCGCGCGATGATCCGGCGACACCGCGGCGGCTTCCCCCGGCACAATCGTGGCCTCCCCGCCACCGGTGCCGCCGCGATGCCAATCGAGACCTTCGGAACCCCGCTGACCGCAGGCGCGTTGCGGCTGCTGCTGCTCGGCTCCGGCGAGCTCGGCAAGGAAGTCGCGATCGAGGCGCAGCGGCTTGGCGTCGAGGTGATCGCGGCCGACCGCTATGCCCACGCGCCGGCGATGCAGGTCGCGCATCGCGCGCACGTGCTCGACATGCTCGACCCGGTCGCGCTGCGTGCGCTGATCGCCGCCGAGCGGCCGACGCTGGTGGTGCCCGAGATCGAGGCGATCCACACCCCGACGCTGGTCGAGCTCGAGGCCGAAGGGCTCGTCGTGATCCCGACCGCGCGGGCCGCGCGCCTGACGATGGACCGCGAGGGGATTCGCCGGCTCGCGGCCGAGACGCTGGGCCTGCCGACCAGCCCCTACCGGTTCGTCGACGACCACGCCGCCTATCGCGAGGCGGTCGCCGCGCTCGGGATGCCGTGCGTGGTGAAGCCGGTGATGTCGAGCTCGGGCAAGGGCCAGAGCGTGGTGCGGACCGCGGCCGACGCCGATGCGGCCTGGGACTACGCGCAGACCGGCGGCCGCGCCGGCCGTGGCCGCGTGATCGTCGAGGGCTTCATCGACTTCGACTACGAGATCACGCTGCTGACCGTTCGCCACCGCGGCGGCACCGCGTTCTGCACGCCGATCGGGCACCTGCAGGTCGACGGCGACTACCGCGAGAGCTGGCAGCCGCAGCCGATGCCGGACCGCGCGCGCGAGCGGTCCGAGGCGATCGCGCGCGCGGTGACCGACGCGCTCGGCGGCTTCGGCCTGTTCGGCGTCGAGCTGTTCGTGCGCGGCGACGAGGTCTGGTTCAGCGAGGTCAGCCCGCGGCCGCACGACACCGGGCTCGTGACGCTCATCTCGCAGGATCTCTCCGAGTTCGCGCTGCACGCGCGCGCGATCCTCGGCCTGCCGGTGCCGGCGATCCGCCAGCGCGGGCCGTCGGCCTCGGTCGCGCTGCTCGGCGAGGGGCACGGGCGCGACATCCGATTCCACGGCGTCGCCGAGGCGCTCGCCGAGCCGGACACGGAGCTGCGCCTGTTCGGCAAGCCCGAGGTCGCCGGCAAGCGACGCCTCGGCGTCGCGCTCGCGCGCGATGCGTCGATCGAGGACGCGCGCGCGAAGGCGCGGCGGGTCGCCGCCGCGATCCGGATCGAGGTGCGCGGGGGATCGGTCGGCTAGGGCCGCTTGCGCGCGGCGTGGAGGCGACGCGTCGCGGAGCGCGCGGGCGCCGCGCCGCGCGGGGCTAGAGCCAGTTCGCGCGCTTCAGCCGGATGTAGAGCCAGGTGGCGACGCCGCCCATCAGCCCGAGCGTCAGCGGATAGCCGAGCAGCCAGTGCAGCTCGGGCATGTGGTCGAAGTTCATGCCGTAGATGCTCGCGATCAGCGTCGGCACCGCGATGATTCCCGCCCAGCCGGCGAGCCGCTTGACCGCCTCGTTCTGGCCGACCGAGACCATCGCCATGTTCACGCTCATCGCCGCGGACAGCATCTCGCCCATCGTGTCGCTCGACTCCTTGACCCGCATCGCGTGGTCGAACACGTCCCGGAAGTACGGTCGGGTCTCGTCGCGGACGAAGGCGCCGTGCCGCTGCGCCAGCTCCTCGACGATGTCCTGCATCGGATCGATCGCGAGCCGCAGCGAGACCAGGTCCTTCTTGAGCGCGTACAGCCGCTGGATCGTGTGCCGCCGGAACTCCGATTCGAAGATCCGCTCCTCGAGGTCGTCGAGCTGCTGCCGGAACGAGGCCGCGATCGGCGCGTAGTGGTCGACGATCGCATCGAGCACCGCGTACAGGCAGTAGCTCGGCCCCAGGGCCAGCATGTCCGGCTCGCGCTCGCAGCGGGCGCGCGCGCTGGCGTAGGTCAGCGAGGCCCCGTGGCGGATCGTGACCAGATACCGCTTGCCGAGGAATGCGTGGGTCTCCCCGAAGCGCACCGAGTGATCGACTTCCTGGACCGTGCGCAGCACGATGAACAGCGAGTCGCCGTAGACCTCGATCTTCGGGCGCTGGTGGGCGCGGAGCGCGTCCTCGATCGCGAGGTCGTGCAGCCCGAACTCCTCCTGCAGCTTCGACATCAGGGCCGCGTCCGGTTCGTGCAGCCCGAGCCACACGAAGGTGTCCGGGCGCTCGAGCACGTCGCTGATCGCATCGAGCGTGATGTCGCCGAGCCGGTTGCCGGAGAAGTCGTAGGCCACGCAGGCCCGCACCGGATTGCGCGGGGCCAGCACGTCGGTCGGCGGATCGGGCAGTTCGACCTTCATCGGGCGGGTCCTTGCGGGCGGCGCGGGATCATCGCGGCGCGTCAACGGGCCCGCAAGGGTCCGGCGCGCGCCGAACGCCGCCGCCAGCCGGTTTGCCTCGCCGCCGCGCGAGTCGCCGCCGCACCGGGCGCGCCGCGGCGATCGCGGATCGGCCGGCGTCCGCCTCTACCGCCTGCGTCGCCGCAGGATCGTCCAGAACAGCGCCGCGTGGATCGGCAGCCACAGGCCGATCCAGTCCATGTTGTCCTGGCGGGCGCCCGGCATCACCTTCGCGAGCCAGATCCAGAACCCGGCCACCACGATCGCGCCGGCGACCGCGGGCCAGGCGATCGACGACCAGCGGCGCCCGCGCAGCGCGCGCCACGCGAGCGGCAGCAGCGCGAGTGCCAGCGGATTGAACAGCGCCAGGTTCTCGTTGCTCCAGGCCGCCCGGTGCTCGCTGCCGAACATCAGGAAGGCCAGCACCAGACCGCCGAGGCCGGCCACGAGCCACAGCCCGCCCGCGACCAGGCCGAAGCCGCGAAGGCGCCGGCTGCCGGCGGCCCCACGTCCGAGCCACGCCAGCAACGCGGCCAGCGCGAGGCCGACCGCGAGGAATCGCCAGAACCAGCGCGGCGGGGCCTCCGATGGCTGCGGGAAAGTCGCCTCCGCGACGCGCTCGTGCGCGAGCACCAGCGGCCGGCGCGTGCCGTCCGGACCCTCGATCTCGAGCTTTGCGACCTCGTCCTTCATCACCATCGGGATGAACATCTCGTCCCAGAAGCTGATCGGGCGGTCGGTCGCAGGCCCGAGCGCGGCATGGATGCCGAGGTAGAGCGGCAGGTCCATCGCCGTCAGCCGCTGCGCGTGCATCCGGTACGTGAAGCCGCGCGAGCGCCGGTCGGTCGCGCGCCTGAGCGCCCCGTCGGTGGCGCGATCGATCGCGTCGCGCACGCGGGTCGAGCAGTTGTCGCGGAAATAGTCGTAGCGGTAGGCGGCGTTCTCGGGGCGCGCGTTCTGCTCGAGCGCGTCGCGCAGTTCGAGCCTCGCGGCCGGCTCGAGGTCCAGCCACTGCACGTCGATCCGGCGGCCTTCGGCGAGGTAGGCGCGGAGGTCCGGCTCGACCGGTCCCGCGACCAGCAGGTACGTCATCCGGCCGCGCGCGAACTCGACGAAGAAGTCCTCGGCCGCGAAGTCGAACATCCCGAAGTTGTAGAGGCGCGCCTCGCCCGCGTCGCGGTCGCGGACCAGGATCGCGTTGTGGCCGAAGCGCTGCCAGTAGATCCGGCCCGGTCCGATCGTGACCAGCGCGACGTCGAGTTCCTCTCCGGGAACCGGCAGCCGCTCGACGCTCGCGGGCGCTTCTTCGCCGAGCCCGTGCGCCGTGGCGGGCGGGCCCTCCGTCGCCGCGGACGGCGGCACGCCGGCGCAGGTCAGCGCAACGAGGACGAGCGCGGCGAGCGCCCGCGATCGCCGCGCGAGGCCGCTCACGCGGCCTTGGCCGGCGGCTGCACCGCGAGCTGGATCAGGCGCCGATTGTCGGCCTTGGTGACGGAGAACGTGAACTCGCCGAGCTGCGCGGTCTCGCCGGCCTTCGGCAGGTGGCCGAGCGCGTCGGTGATGAGCCCGCCGACGGTGTCGTAGTCCTCGTCCGGGAACGCGGTGCCGAAGCGCGCGTTGAATGCCTCGATCGGCGTCTGCGCCGCGATCAGGAAGCGGCCGTCCGGCTGCGGCTGGATCAGCGCCGTCGGCTCCTCGTCGTCGGTCTCGTCCGAGATGTCGCCGACGATCTCCTCGAGCACGTCCTCGATCGTGACCAGGCCCGCGACGCCGCCGTATTCGTCGACCACGACCGCCATGTGCCGGCGGCCCTGGCGGAACTCCTTCAGCAGCAGGTTCAGGCGCTTCGATTCCGGGATCAGAGAGACCGGCCGCAGCAGGGTGCGCAGGTCGATCGCGGTCGCGCCGTCTCGCAGCACCTTCAGCAGGTCCTTCGCGAGCAGGATGCCGAGCACCTCGTCGCGGTCCTCGCCGGTCACCGGGAAGCGCGAGTGGCCGGACTCGACGACGATGTCGAGCACCTCGGCGAGCGTCGAATCGACCGGCACGCAGACCATGTGCGCGCGCGGCACCATCACGTCGGACACCTGCTGGTCGGAGACCGCGATCGCGCCCTCGACCATCGCGAGGGTGTCGGGGCTCATCAGGCCGTTGGCCTGCGCGGCGCGCAGTTCCTCGAGCAGTTCGGCGCGGTTGCGAGGTTCGCCGGCGAGTGCGTGCCCGAGGCGTTCGAGGAAGGATCGCGGTGCCTGGGCACCGCCACTAGGGTGATCGTCGCTCATCGTGGGTGGATCGGCGCGGTCCCGGGGGACCGCGGGGATGGCCGAGTGTACCCGATGGGCGTGACAGTCGGATTTTCCCGTGGCTCAAGGACTTGCGTCGGGTCGCGCGGCGCCGCGCCGCGCCGCGGCGGGTATCGGTCCAGGGTCGCGAGCCCCAACGGTCGTCATCGCGAGCGCCGCGCAGCGGCGGGTCCCGTACGAGGGGCGCAACGCCCCCGGGGCTCGTCATCGCGAGCGCCGCGCAGCGGCGCGTGGCGATCTCGGGTTGCGACAGGCATCGCCAGACCGAGACTGCCACGCCGACCTGCGGTCGGCTCGCAGTGACGAAGACGGGGCCACAAGGCCATCCCGGCCCGCGAGCCCCCAACGGCCGTCATCGCGAGCGCCGCGCAGCGGCGGGTACCGATCGAGGGTCCCGACGCCTTCCGGGCTCGTCATCGCGAGCGCCGCGCAGCGGCGCGTGGCGATCTCGGGCTGCGACAGGCATCGCAAGACCGAGACTGCCACGCCGACCTTCGGTCGGCTCGCAGTGACGGAGACCGGCCGGCCGGTGATCCCGTCGCCATCGAGGGTTCCGGCACGAGGCGCCGCGTGCCGCCGCTAGACTCGCCCGCACCCGTCATTGCGCGGACCCGATGCGTCCCGACTCCGCCGCCATCGCCGCGATCCAGCGCGAGATCACCGACGTCCTCGGCAACGACGCTCGCGTACGGCCGTTCGGCTCGCGCCTCGACGACGCTTGCAGGGGCGGTGACGTGGACCAACTGGCCGATTCCGATCGATGACGCTCAGGGGGCTCCGTCGCTCGCTGGCCTGGCTGCGGCGCACGCCGCTGCATCCGCAGTGGCTGCTCGACTCCCCAGCGGCGCTCGTCCGCTGGATCACGCCGGAACTTCGCGGCACCGTGCTCGACATCGGCTGCGGCGACCGCTGGGTCGAGCGGCACCTGCCCGACCGCGTGCGCTACGTCGGCCTCGATTCGGTCGCGACCGGGGCGACGCTCTACCGGTCCCGCCCGGACGTGTTCGGCGACGCCGGCGCGCTGCCGTTTCCCGACGACAGCGTCGATGCCGTGCTGCTGCTCGAGGTGCTGGAGCACCTGCCGGATCCGCGCGCCGCGCTCGGCGAGATCGCGCGCGTCCTGAAGCCCGGCGGCACGCTGCTCCTGACGATGCCGTTCCTGTACCCGGTCCACGACGCGCCACACGACTACCAGCGCTACACGCCGCATGGTCTCGAGCGGGAACTGGCCGCGACCGGTCTCGCGACGCGACGCCTCGAACCGACCCGGCACGCGCTCGAGTCGGCCGGTCTGCTCGCCGCGCTCGCGCTGGCCGGCAGCGCGGTCCGCGCGCTGGAGCGGCGTGACGCCCGGCTGCTGCTCGCCCCGGTCGTGGCGGTGGCGGTCCCGATCGTCAACCTGCTGGCGTGGCTCGGCGCGCGCCTCCTCCCGGACTGGGACGCCCTGACCACCGGCCACCGCGTCGTCGCCCGGAAGCCGGCATGACCGCGGACGGCGCGATCGTGCTGGTCACGACTTCGTATCCGATCGACGGCGATGGCCGCGAGGCCGCCGGCGCCTTCGTGCGCGATCTCGCCGAGGAGCTCGCGACCCGCGTGCCGGTCCGGGTCGTCGCGCCGGGCCGCGACGAGCGAGTCGAGGCGCCCCGCGCAGGCGTGATCGTGCATCGGTACGCGGCGCCCGATCGTCCGCTTTCGACCATGCGGCCTTGGATGCCCTCGGAGGCGACCGCGATCGCGCGCGTGATGCGGTCGGGCCTCGCCGCCACGCGGGCGGCGGTCGCGACCGGGGCGACGCTCTACCGGTCCCGCCCGGACGTGTTCGGCGACGCCGGCGCACTGCCGTTTCCCGACGACAGCGTCGATGCCGTGCTGCTGCTCGAGGTGCTGGAGCACCTGCCGGATCCGCGCGCCGCGCTCGGCGAGATCGCGCGCGTGCTGAAGCCCGGCGGCACGCTGCTCCTGACGATGCCGTTCCCGTACCCGGTCCACGACGCGCCGCACGACTACCAGCGTTACACGCCGCACGGCCTCGAGCAAGGTCTGGAAGCGGTAGGTCTAAACATTCGCAATCTGCGACCCAGATTCAGCGCCGCGGTCAGCGCCGCCGTGCTCCTCAACCTCGCGCTGTCCGGTATTGCGCTGATCGCGGCGCGGAATCGGCATCCTTCGATATTAATTGCACCCGTGCTCCTCGAGATTCTGCCGCTTGTCAACCTTGCAGGTTGGGTTCTGGGACGAATTCTGCCAGACTGGAATGCCTTCACGATCGGCTTCGTCGTGATTGCAAACATGAACCTGATTAGCCCTGATCCTCAGCCGATGAAGTTGGTCGCCATGCGCAGTTTCGGCTCGGCATGAGGCTTGCAGCGCATCATGGCGACCGCGAGTCGCGACAGCAGCTCGGCAAGCCGAAGGCGTCGGTTGAAGCGATAGGCCGCCTCGGCCAGGTAGCGGCGGGCGTACTTGGCTTGCCGGACCGCGTGGTAAGAGCCGCTGATGGCGCGCTTGACGTTGCCGAGGACCACGTTGACCCAGCGCGCGCCTCGAACTTCGGTCGCTGCCCGTCCGCCGCCAGTCTCGAGCGTGGTGTGGGCGTGACCCGCATCGGCGATCCGCCGGAAGCAGGCGAGACCATCGGTGTAGGCCTCGGCGTCGGGCGCCAGACGGCGGGCCACCCAGTCGCTCACGGTGGCGTTGTCAAAGGTCCGGACCGGTTCAATCACGGCGAAGGTCGGACGCTCCAAGGCAGCGTTGGTCGACACCGCGATCAGGAACGGCTGCTTGTTCTCCGACCCGCGACCCGGCTTGCCGCCGTTCCGTTCGCCACCGAGGTAGGCGTCGTCGATCTGCACGAATCCGTCCAACCGGCGCATCTCCTCGCGCTCGGTCATGGCCTGCATCACCTTGTGCTTGATCCGCCACGCGGTCTTGTAGTTCACGCCGAGATGCCGCATCAGCTCAAGCGCCGCCAGATTGGTCTTGGTCGAGGCCAGCAGGTACATCGCCAGCATCCAGGTCCGCAGCGGCAGCTTGCTACCCGCGAAGACGGTCCCCGAGGTCAGCGTGGTCTGATGCCGACATGCGCGGCACTGGTAGTACACCTGCGCCCCGCGGCGGAAGCGCGACCGGGCACGCTCGCCGCACGCCGGACAGCGGAAGCCCCGCGTCCAGCGCGCCCGGTACAGCGCCCGGTAGCACCTGGCCTCGGTCCCGTAGCGTGCGATGAAGTCATTCATCGAGAGACCCCGCTGGAACTGCACCGCGTTGATGCTCATGGCCCACCTCCTCGTCCTCAAGGGGTGGCATCCTCCCCTGCCGCCGTCGCAGCTCCTGCGACTCCCGGCTGAGCTTCGGGGCTATTAACCCGGCAA
>PVBP01000012.1 GCA_002995625.1 Lysobacteraceae bacterium
GGCGCGCGCCACCTCGGTCGCGCCGGCACCGGCGTCGAGCCCGGCGCGCGCGCGTTCGACCAGACCGCGCGCGCCGGCGAGATCACCGGTCGGCGGTGGCACCGTCGCGCATCCTGCGAGTGCGAACAGCGCCACAATCGCGAGGCCGTGATGGATTTTGCGCGCGGTCCGTGACATAACCGCGTTCCGGTCCGCGACGCGGCCGGGCGCCGGCGCGCGCGACGCCACACCGGGCCGGCGCGGTCGATCGACGGAGGACGGGGACACAAGGATGGACATCGGCTACTTCCTGAAACTGATGGTCGAGAAGGGCGCGTCGGACATGTTCCTGACCACGGGCGCGCCGGTCAACATCAAGATCGAGGGCAAGATGTATCCGCTGGGCTCGAGCGGGCTCGCGTCCGGTCTGGTCAAGAAGATCGCCTACTCGCTGATGGACGAGGGCCAGGTGCCCGAGTTCGAGCGCGAGCTCGAGATGAACATGGCGATCGTGGTCAAGGATGTCGGCCGCTTCCGCGTCAACGTGTTCAAGCAGCGCGGCGAGGTGGCGATGGTGATCCGCCACATCAAGAGCCTTATCCCGTCGATCGAGGAACTTCGGCTGCCGCAGGTGTTCAAGGACCTGATCATGGAGCCGCGCGGACTGATCCTGGTCGTCGGCGCGACCGGATCGGGCAAGTCGACCACGCTCGCGGCGATGATCGACCATCGCAACAGCAGCATTCCGGGCCACATCCTGACGATCGAGGATCCGATCGAGTACCTGCATCGCCACAAGCAGTCGATCGTGAACCAGCGCGAGGTCGGCATGGACACGCACGGCTACCACAAGGCGCTCAAGAACGCGATGCGCGAGGCGCCGGACGTGATCCTGATCGGCGAGATCCGCGACCAGGAGACGATGGAGGCGGCGATCTCGTTCTCGGAGACCGGGCACCTGTGCCTCGCGACGCTGCACTCGAACAACGCCGACCAGACGCTGGACCGGATCCTCAACTTCTTCCCCGAATCGGCGCACCCGAACGTGCTGATGAACCTGTCGCTGAACCTGCGCGCGATCGTCTCGCAGCGCCTCGTGCGCGGCGTCGACGGCCGCCGGGTGCCCGCCGTCGAGGTGATGATCAACACCCCGCTGATCCGCGATCTGATCCGGCGCGGGCAGGTGCACGAGATCAAGGAGGCGATGGAGCGCTCGCTCGAGGAGGGCATGCAGAGCTTCGACCAGGCGCTATTCAAGCTCTACAAGGACGGCAAGGTCGAGCTCGAGGAGGCGCTCAACAGCGCCGATTCGCGCGAAGGCCTGTCGCTCAAGGTGCGCCTGACCGAGGGCTCCGCGACCGAGGCCGACCCGTACGCGCACGCCCACTACTGAGTGCCGGGTCGCGACCGGACTCGGCGTCGGATCGCCGCCCGAGCGCGACGCCGCGAGGATCGCGAGCTGCGCTCGCTCCTACGGCGGAAAGGCGATTCGTTCGTAGGAGCGACCGAAGGTCGCGATCGCGAGGCACGCGGCGGCAAGGCGATCGCGAGGTGCCCCGGCATCGCGCGCTGCGCGCGCTCCTACAACGGAAATCCGAATCGTTCGTAGGAGCGACCGAAGGTCGCGACGCCGCGAGGATCGCGAGCTGCGCTCGCTCCTACGGCAGAAACCCGATTCGTTCGTAGGAGCGACCGAAGGTCGCGATCGGCGCGGCACGCGGCAGGTCATGCGACCACGGGCGCGCCGGAATCGCGAGCTGCGCTCGCTCCTACGACGGAGAATCCCGATGCGTTCGTAGGAGCGACCGAAGGTCGCGAACGGCGCGGCACCCGTCGGGCCGTGCGACCACGTGGCGCTCCGGGATCGCGAGCTGCGCTCGCTCCTACAACGGAAATCCGAATCGTTCGTAGGAGCGACCGAAGGTCGCGATCGGCGCGGCACCCGGCAGGCCGTGCGACCACGGGCGCGCCGGAATCGCGAGCTGCGCGCGCTCCTACAACAGAAACCCGATTCGTTCGCTCGAGCGACCGAAGGTCGCGATCGCGGGATCAGACGATCCCCATCTCGAAGGCCTTCAGCACCGCGCGCGTGCGGTCGCGGACGCCGAGCTTCGAGAGGATGTTCGAGACGTGGTTCTTGACCGTGCCCTCGGCGACGCCGAGCGAGTTCGCGATCTCCTTGTTGCTGAAGCCGCCGGCCATGAGCCGCAGGATCTCGGTCTCGCGGTCGGTCAGCGGGTCCGGCCGGTCGAGGCTCGCGAAGGTGGTCTCGAGACCCTTGAGGCCGGTCAGCAGGCGCTGGGTCACGACCGGCGCGACCAGCGATCCCCCGCCCGCGACCGTGCGCACCGCCTCGACCAGCTGCTCGAGCGACACGTCCTTCAGCAGATAGCCGCGCGCGCCGGCCTTGATCCCGGCGACCACCAGCTGATCGTCGTCGAAGGTGGTCAGGATGATCGTCGGCGGCAGCGTCCCGGCCTGCGCGAGCGCGTGCAGCACGTCGAGCCCCGACAGCTTCGGCATCCGCATGTCGAGCAGCACGACGTCGGGCCGGACGGCCGGGATCCGCTCGATCGCCTCGGCGCCATCGGCGGCCTCGCCGACGACCTCGATCTCGTCGGAGAGCGCGAGCAGCGAACGCACGCCCTGGCGGACCAGGGTCTGGTCGTCGACGAGGAACACGCGGATCATGCGGAGGCCTCCTGCGGCAGGCGAATCGACAGCTCGAAGCCCTTGCCGGGCGCGGTGCGGACGTCGAGCGCCCCTCCGGCCTTGGCGAGCCGCTCGCGCATGCCGCTGAGGCCGTTCCCGGCGACCCATTGTGCCGCGCCGTGGCCGTCGTCGCGGGCGTCGAGCGCGAGCGACCCGTCGCCGGCGCGGTGGAATCGCAGCCACAGGTTGCGCGCGCGCGCGTGCCGGATCGCGTTGGTGACCGTCTCCTGCGCGCAGCGGAGCAGCACCTGGGCGCGGCGCGCGTCGTCGACCCGGAAGCCGGGCTCGAACTCGAGGTGGATCCGCGGCTCCGGCACGCCGGCGACCAGCGCCGCCAGCGCGCTCTCGAGGTCGAGCGCCTCGTCCTGCCGCAGCTGGCTCACGACCTCGCGCACGTCGGCCAGCAACAGGCGCGCGAGCTGCTGGGCCTTCAGGACGTGCTCCTTCGCCTTGCCGTCGACCAGGTGCGAGGCGACCTCGAGGTTGATGCTGAGCGCGGTCAGGTGGTGGCCCAGCAGGTCGTGCAGCTCGCGCGAGATCCGGCTGCGCTCGTTGACGCGCGAGGATTCCGCGAGCAGCACCCGGGTCGCGCGGAGCTCCGCGTTCAGACGCCGCTGCTCCTCGCGCGCCTCGGCCTGGCCCTTGGCGACCAGCGAGGTCGCGAACGTGAAGCTCGAGAAGCCGAGGTAGAGGCCGCTCTGGAAGATCGCGTCGAACCAGCCGTAGCCCTCGACCTTGAGCACGAACACCGGCACGAACGACAGCGTCGCGACGATCAGCCAGGCGATCCCGACCCCCGGCTTCAGCATCCACGGCAGCACGCCGGCGATCACCAGCAGCAGGATCGCCGCGAGCCCGCTCGCACTGAAGTAGTTGATCGCGATCGCCGATGCGGTCATCACCGTCAGCCACAGCAGCCGGAACGCGGCACGGGGCGGGCGCCCGAGGTCGCGCATCAGCGCCCAGTACGAGGCGCCGAAGGTCAGGTACGAGACGACCCAGCCGCCGTGGTGGAACGGGTCGAGCGGGCTGCCGGGATGCAGCGTCTCGACCAGCAGCGGCAGGCCGACGCAGGCGTAGGTGAACAGGCCCGCGTAGCGCAGCAGGTCGATGTGGTTGACGCGCGCGGCGATCATGGCGGCGATCTTAGGCCGCGCGGACGGCCGCGCATCGGCCGTAGGTCACGGCAGGACGGCGGCGGCGGGCCAGCGGCGGTGGTCGGCCGACGCCGACAGCGGGCATTTCGCGGGCATTGGTGCGGTGCGTCGCGGCGGCGCCATCCGACGATGCGATACTCGATGTCCGGCCACGAAGTCGGCCGCAACGGGAGGGCGAATGACGATCCGGCTGCGCGACATCACCGAAGCCGACCTCGACGGCGTGCTGGCGCTCAACAACTCCGCCGGCCGCTCGATCATCCCGATCGAGGCGTCGCGGCTGCGACGGCTCTACGACGAGGCCGCCTACTTCCGCGTCGCCGAGATCGACGGCGGGCTCGCCGGCTTCCTGATCGCGCTGCGCCCCGACGCCGACTACGACAGCCCGAACTTCGCGTGGTTCAAGGCGCATGTCCCGGACTTCGTCTACATCGACCGGATCGTGGTCGGGCGCCCGTATCGCGGCCACGGCCTCGGCCGCGTGTTCTACGCCGACGTGCAGAGCTTCGCCGAGGTGCGCTCGCCGGTGCTGGCCTGCGAGGTCTTCCTCGAACCGCGCGACGACGTGTCGGTGCTGTTCCACGGGACCTTCGGCTTCCGCGAGGTCGGCCAGCTGGCGCTGCCGAACGGCCGCCGCGTCAGCCTGCTGACCAAGCCGTTGTGCTCATGGGACTGGGTCCGCGACACGTACTGGTCGGGGCCGAGCCCGGGCCTGCCGCCGCTGCCGTGGCTCGCCGAGCGCGTGCGGCCGGGCGCGCGCCTCGCGCGGGCCGCGGGGGCCGACTGAGCGCTTGACCCGGGTCCTCGAACTCCGCGACGTCGACGTCGAGGCGGTCCGGCGCCTGCTCGCGACGGCAGGTCTCGAACTCGCGCTGGTCGCCGATGGCGCGCCGATCCCGGGCAGCTACTGGGGCGAGCCCGAGGCCGGCGTGATCGGCCGCACCGTCCACGCGCGGTCCGACACGCCGGTCCACTCGCTGCTGCACGAGGCCGCGCACCTCGCGATCGCGATCCGCGAAGGGCGGACCGACGTGCACACCGATGCGTCCGACTCGACGCTCGAGGAGGACGCGACCTGCTACCTCGAGATCGTCTGGGCCGGGCGCCTGCCCGGCGTCGGCCGCGACCGGATCCTCGCCGACATGGACGCGTGGGGCTACACGTTCCGGCTCGGCAGCGCGCGGGCGTGGTTCGAGCGCGACGCCGAGGACGCGCGCGCGTGGCTCGCCGCCCGCGGCCTGCTGCCCGAGGGGTGATCCGGCCGGGACGGCATGCGGCTCAGTCGCGCACCGGCTCGACGGCGTGCGGCTCGCGCTCGACCCGCGACAGCGGGGTGGTCGCGACGAACGCCCGCCAGCTGAGCCAGCCGAGCGCGATCAGCGCGGCGGAGCCGAACGCAAGCCCGCGCGGCGTTCCCGACAGCCAGGCCGACATCGCGCCGGCGATCACCGCGGTCATCCCGCCCCAGATGAAGGCCTGCATCGACGACGCCGCGCCGCGGTGCGCGGGGAAGCGATCGAGGGTCTTCAGCGTCAGCACCGGGAACGCCATCGCGACGCCGAGCGCGTTGACCAGGATCGGCAGCACCGCCCACGGCACCTCGACACGGTCGACCGCGACGTTGTAGCCGAGATTGAGCGCCTGCGCGGCCGCCATCACCGCGAACGCGATCGTCATCGTCCGGCGCGGCGGTACCCGGGTCGCCATCCGATTGCACAGCGCGGCGCCGGCGATCATGCCGACGATCATCGGCACGAAGAACCACGAATAGCCCATCGTGCCGAGCCCGAGATGGACCTCGACGAACATCGGGGCCGAGCTGATGTACAGGAACTGCGCGCCGAAGTTGAAGCCCGAGGCCGCGACCAGCAGCACGAAGCGCCAGTCGCGCAGCATCGCCGCGTACTGGCGCGACAGCGGACGCAGCGCGAGCCGGTGGCGGCGGGACGGCGGATGGGTCTCGGGCAGGAGCCGCAGGCAGACCAGCAGCAGCGCGGCGCCGTAGAGCGCCAGGAACCAGAACACCGCGTGCCAGCCGGCGGCCGAGTACACGAGGCCGCCGACGATCGGCGCGACCGCAGGCGCGATCGCAAAGAACATCGTGACGAGGCTCATGACCTTCTGCGCCTGGGCGTCGCTGTAGAGGTCGCGGACGATCGCGCGGCCGACGATCTGGCCGGCGCCGGTCGAGAATCCCTGCAGCGCGCGGAACACCAGCAGCGCCTCGATCGAGGTCGCGAGCGCGCAGCCGATCGAGGCCAGCGTGAACAGCGCGACCCCCGCGATCACCACCGGCCGGCGCCCGAAGGCGTCGGCCAGCGGCCCATGCACCAGCGACATGACGCCATAGGCGACGAGGTAGACGCTGATCGTCTGCTGCATCGCCCAGGTCGACGCGCCGAGGTCCGCGGCCATCGCCTTGAAGGCCGGGAACATCGCGTCGATCGCGAACGGCCCGAACATGCCGAGCATCGCGAGCAGCGCGGCGAGCCGCACCGGATGCACCGGACGATCGCTCCAGGCGCCCGGCGCGGTCACGGCGTCGCCAGCCGGGCGCACAGCGGCGGCACGCGACCGGCAAACCCGGCGGCATGCCACGCGAACTCGCGCTTGACCGGCGTCAGCCGATCGACCAGCGCGAGCCCGGTCGCGCGCAGCCACGTGAGCCCCGGGACGTCGCTGCGGAACAGCCCCGCGATCAGGTCGAAGGCGCGTGCCGCGATCGCCACGTCGCCCTGGCGCCAGCGCTCGTAGGCACGCAGCGTGTCCGGCGCGCCGAGGTCCGCGCGGCCCTCGCGCGCCTCGACCAGGGTCGCGACCAGCGCGCCGACGTCGAGGAGGCCGAGGTTCAGGCCCTGCCCGGCGAGCGGGTGCACTGCGTGCGCGGCATCGCCGGCCAGCGCGATCCGCGGCCCGACCCAGCGCCGCGCGAGCTGCAGGCGCAACGGAACGGCGAGTCGCTCGCCGTCGACCGCGACCTCGCCGAGCCGGTGCTGGAAGGCGTCGCCGACGCGCGCCGCGAAGGCGTCGTCGGGCAGCCGGAGCAACTCGCGCGCCAGCGCGTCGCGCACCGACCAGACGATGCTCGAGCGGCCATCGGCGAGCGGCAGGAACGCGAGCGGCCCCTCGGGCGTGAAGCGCTGCCACGCGGTCGATTCATGCGACCGAGTCGTGCGCACGTGCGCGACCACGCCCGATTCGCCGTAGGGCACCGGATCGACGGCGAGCCCCGCGAGCGCGCGCAGCGGCGAGTCGGCGCCGTCGGCCGCGACCACCAGACTCGCGCGGATCGGCGCGCCGCCGTCGAGCGCGATCCGCACGTCGTTCGCGCCGGGCTCGAAGCGCTCGACCCGCGCCGGCACGCGCACGTCGACCCGCGAGCGCCCGAGGGCATCCCACAGCACCTGGCGCAGCGCCGCGTCCTCGACGATCCAGCCGAGCTCGCGCTCGCCGATCAGGCCCGCGTCGAAGCCGAGGCCGCGCTCGGGCTGGTCCTGCCAGACCTGCATCCGGGTGTAGCGCGACGCGCGCAGTGCGGCGAGCGCGTCGCGCACGCCGAGGCGCGCGAGCAGCGCGAGCGAGGCCGGAGACAACGCGTAGACGCGGGCATCGACGCGGTCCGGATCGAAGGGCGCCGGGTGAAGGCCCTCGACCAGCGCGACCGCGAACCCGGCCTGGTCCAGCGCCAGCGCCGTTGCCGCGCCGACCGCGCCACCGCCGACCACCGCGACCTCGACGCGGCGCGGGCTCATGCGGCCTCGGTCCGCGTCAGCCCGGCGAGATCGAGGCCGTCGCGATGGCCCATCAGCGCGAACGCGAGGTCACGCTTCAGCGCCGCCTGCGCATCGAGCCCGACCAGCGCCGCGCTGCGCGCGATCCGACCCAGCGCGCCGGTCCGGGCGAAGCCGCGCAGCAGCGATTCGGTCCACGCGATCGTGCGCTCGCGATCGGACGCGCGCGCGGCGGCGTGCGCCGCGAGCAACTCGGCCGCGCCGGGATCGCCACCCGCGGCCGCGAGCCGGGTCGCCAGCGCGACCGCGTCTCGCAGCCCGAGGTTGAAGCCCTGCGCCCCGACCGGGTGGATCGTCTGCGCCGCATTGCCGACCAGCACCGCGCGTGGCGCGACCAGCCGCGTCGCGATCTGGCGCGCCAGCGGCCACGTCTGGCGCCGGCCGGCGCGCGCGAAGCGGCCGAGCCGGTAGCCGAAGACCCGCTGCGCCGCGGTCAGGAACGCCGCGTCGTCGAGCGCGAGGTGGCGCTCGGCCTCCGCGGTCGGCATCGCCCACACGAGGCCCGTCCGGTCGCCCGCGAGCGGCAGCAGCGCGAACGGGCCGTCGGCCGTCATCCGCTCGTGGGCGATGCCCGCGTGCGGGCGCCCGGGGGCGAGCACCGAGACGATCGCGGTCTGGCCATAGTCGACGCGCTCGACGTCGATGCCGTGGATCCGGCGGACCGCCGAATCGGTGCCGTCGGCGCCGACGACGAGCCGTGTCGTCACGGTGCGCGCCGCGCCGTCCGCGTCGATCGTCGCGTGCACCGCATCGTCCCCGGTCTCGAGCCCGACCAGCCGCCCGGCTTCGACCCGAACGCCCGGCAATGCCGCGACCCGGGCGGCCAGGGCCTCGCCGAGCACCCGCGCCGGCAGCGTCGCGCCGAAGGCCTCGAGGCCGTGCTCGGTGGCCGACAGCCTTACGCTGCCGAAGTCGCCGACGCCGGTGACGTTGACCGCGCGCACCGGCTCCGCCTCGTGGCGCGCCAGGGGCCAGACGCCGAGGCGATCGAGCGCCTCGATGCTGGTCCGCGTCAGCACGAAGTGCCGCTCGTCCCAGCGGCGCTCGAGCCGCCTCGCCGGAGCGGCCTCGACCAGCAGCGCCCGCAGCCCGATCGCATCGAGCGCGCACGCGAGGCTCGAGCCGACCAGCCCGCCGCCGACGATCAGGACATCGCAATCGTTCGTCATCGCCAGATGATAGGCCGTCGTGCCGCGAAGCCCGGCGCGCCGTCCTCGATTGCCCGCGCCAGGGCCCCGTGACGGGCCCGCAACCGGGCCTTCCGCTAGACTCCCGGGCTCGCCGTCGTACCCGGACCCACCCATGACCGACGCCCCCGCCGCGCCCTCGCGCCCGCAGTGGATCGTGCTGTCCGCGCTGGTCCTCGCCGCCGCGCTGACCCGGCTGCTGCCGAACCCTCCGAACTTCTCGCCGATCGAGGCCACGGCGCTGTTCGCCGGCGCCTGGCTCGCCTCGCGCTGGCTCGCGATGGCGGTGCCGCTCGCGGCGATGCTGGTCTCGGACGCGGTGATCGGATTCCACTCCGGCATGCCGGTGGTCTACGGCGCGATGGCGGCGATCGCGCTCGCCGCGCACCTCGGCCTGCGCGGCCGCGTCTCGGTCGGCCGCGTGGCGCTGTTCGGCGTCGGCGGCGCGCTGTTCTTCTTCATCGTCACGAACTTCGCGGTCTGGCTGCGCTCCGGGATGTACTCGATGAGCTGGGAAGGTCTCGTCGCCTGCTACGTCGCCGCGATCCCGTTCTTCCACAACCAGCTGGCCGGGGTCGCGGTGTACTCGGCCGTGCTGTTCGGCGCCTGGGCGCTGATCGCGCGCCGCTGGCCGACCGTGGCCGGCGCGCGCGCCGCCTGAGCGGGCATTGCCGATGGGCAACCGCCTCTCGAAGATCTACACCCGCACCGGCGACGACGGCACCACCGGCCTCGGCGATGGCACGCGGGTCGCGAAGGACTCGGCGCGCGTCGCCGCCTATGGCACCGTCGATGAACTCAACAGCGCGATCGGGCTGCTGATCGCCCACGGCATCCGCGCCGACCTCGCCGAGACGCTGACCGAGGTCCAGCACGAGCTGTTCGACCTCGGCGGCGAGCTGTGCATCCCCGGCAGCGCGCTGATCCACGCGCCGGACATCGAGCGGCTCGAGCGCCGGCTCGACGCGCTCAACGAAGGCCTGCCGCCGCTCAAGGACTTCATCCTGCCCGGCGGCGGGCTCGCGGCGTCGAGCTGCCACCTCGCGCGGACGATCTGCCGTCGCGCCGAGCGCGAGGTCGTGACGCTCTCGCACCACGATGCGGTCCGTCCGGAGACGATCCGCTACCTCAACCGGCTCTCGGACCTGCTGTTCGTGATGGCGCGCGTGCTCGCGCGCGCGGACGGCCACGGCGAGGTGCTGTGGAAGAGCGAGCGCCGCAGGCGCGGCGCGGGCTGAAACCGCAGGGATCGGGACGCCACGGCGCCCGGTCCCGCAACCGACGAACGACCCGATCGCGGCGCGCGCCGCGCAGGAGCAAGCCATGGAAGCGATTGAGATCAAGGCCGTCGTGACCGGCGGCGCCTCCGGCCTCGGCCATGCGGTCGCCGAGCGGATCGTCGCCGACGGCGGCGCCGTCGTGCTGCTCGACATCGACGACGCCAGGGGCGCGGCCGCCGCGGAGCGCCTCGGCGCCGCGGCCTCGTACCGCCGCTGCGACGTGTCGGACGAAGCAGACGTGCAGGCCGCGATCGACGCGGCGGCGACCGGCATGGGCGGACTCAACGCCGCGATCAACTGCGCCGGCGTCCTCGGCGCCGGCCGCGTGCTCGGCAAGGAAGGCCCGATGCCGCTCGCGCACTTCGAGCGCACGATCCGGGTCAACCTGATCGGCTCGTTCAACGTCGCCAAGGCCGCGGCCGCGCGGATGCAGTCCAACGCGCCCGGGGCCGACGGCGAGCGCGGCGTGATCGTCAACACCGCCTCGATCGCGGCCTTCGAGGGCCAGATCGGGCAGGCCGCGTACTCGGCCTCGAAGGGCGGCGTGGTCGGGATGACGCTGCCGATGGCGCGCGAGTTCGCGCGGATCGGCGTGCGGGTGATGACGATCGCGCCGGGCGTGTTCCACACGCCGATGGTCGACGGCATGCCGCCCGCGGTCTACGAATCGCTGTGCGCGCAGGTGCCCTACCCGTCGCGGCTCGGCACGCCGGCCGAGTTCGCCGATGCGGTCGCCTTCGTGCTGCGCAACCGGTACCTCAATGGCGGCGTGATCCGGATCGACGGCGCGATCCGGCTGCAGCCGAAGTGAGTCCCGACGCACCCCCTGCTCCCCTCCCGAACCGACACCGATGAAGGCTTCCGAGATCAAGCGCGGCAACGTCGTCGAGCACAACGGCACGACCTGGCAGGTGCGCGGCGTCGAGCGCAGCGCGCCGACCGGCCGCGGCGGCAACACGACGTACCGCTTCCAGCTCTACAGCGTGCCCGGCGGGACCAAGCTCGACCTGTCGCTGCGCGCCGACGACGAGCTGCCCGAGGTCGATCTGGCGCGACGACCGGCCTCGTTCTCGTACCGCGACGGCGACGGCTTCGTGTTTATGGACGCCGAGGACTACACCCAGTACCTGCTCGGCGCCGACGTCGTCGGCGACCTCGCCGGCTACATCAGCGAGGGCCTCGAGGGCTGCCACGTGATGCTGCGCGACGGCACGCCGCTCGGCCTGCAATTGCCCCAGCAGGTCGTGCTCGAGGTCGCCGACACCGCGCCCGAGATGAAGGGCGCGACCGCGACCAAGCGGCCGAAGCCCGCGGTGCTCTCGACCGGCCTCGAGGTCCAGGTGCCCGAGTACATCGTCGTCGGCGAGAAGGTGCGGATCAGCACCGAGACCGGTGAGTACCTCGGTCGCGCCTGAGCCGGCCGGCGACGGCGAACCGCGCGCCGCCGAGGCGCGCGCCACCGGATCGGCGGGATCCGGAGGTGGCTGAGGCCGAGGTCCGCAGGCTGCGGCAGGCCGTCCTGCTGATGGTCGGCTCGAGCGTGCTGTTCGCGCTGATGGCGGTCGCGATCCGGCTGGCCTCGAGCGAGCTGCACCCGTTCCAGATCGCGTTCTTCCGCAACTTCTTCGGGCTGATCTTCGCGCTGCCGATCCTGTACGCGCACGGGTTCGCGATCCTGCGCACCGACAAGCTCGGGCTCTACGTCACGCGCTGCGCGATCGGGATCGCGTCGATGCTGTGCGGCTTCTGGGCGCTGGTGAACCTGCCGCTCGCGCAGGCGGTGGCGCTGTCGTACTCGACCCCGCTGTTCGTGACGATCTTCGCGGTGCTGATCCTGCACGAGGTCGTGCGCGCCCGCCGCTGGACCGCGGTCGCGCTCGGCTTCGTCGGCGTGCTGGTGATCGTGCAGCCGGGCACCGAGGGCTTCACGCTGGCCTCGCTGGTCGCGGTCGCGGCCGCGATCCTGTCGGCGCTGGTCTCGATCAGCATCAAGTTCCTGTCGCGGACCGAGCCGCCGGACGCGATCGTGCTGTACACGACGATGATCTGGGTGCCGATGTCGCTGCTGCCGGCGCTGCCCTACTGGCAGTGGCCGGGCCCGTTGGGCTGGATCTGGGTCGCGGCCGCGGGCGCCTGCGGCACCTTCGCGCACCAGCTCTGGACCCGGGCGCTCAAGCGCGCCGACGCCTCGGTGGTCTCGCCGATCGGCTTCGTGCAGCTGCCGGTGGTCGCGGTGCTCGGCTGGCTGGTGTTCGGCGAGGTCGTCGGCATCGCGACCGCGCTCGGCTCGGCGCTGATCTTCGCCGCGACCTTCTACATCGCGCGCCGCGAGGCGCAGATCGCGCGGCGCGCGGTCACCGACCCCGACATCGGCTCGGAGCCGCCGGCGCTGCGCTGATCGACCGCACGGGAGCCTCGCCATGACCACGACCTTCGCGATCCGACCGATCGAACCGGCGGACGACGCCGCGATCGCCGCGATCATCCGCCGCGTGATGCCGGAGTTCGGCGCGAGCGGCCCCGGATTCGCGATCCACGACCCCGAGGTCGATGCGATGAGCGCCGCCTATCGGGCGCCGCGCCACCGCTACTTCGTCGTCGAGCTCGATGGCCGCGTCGCCGGCGGCGGCGGCATCGCGCCACTGACGGGAGGCGACGACGACGTCTGCGAGCTGCGCAAGATGTACTTCCTGCCCGAGCTCCGCGGCCGCGGCGCCGGCCGCGCGCTGATGGAGCGCTGCCTCGCGTTCGCGCGCGAGGCCGGCTTTGCGCGCTGCTACCTCGAGACGCTGACCGGCATGGACGCGGCCGAGCGGCTCTACCGCGCGTCCGGTTTCGAGCAGATCCCGTCGCCGATGGGCGCGACCGGCCACTTCGGCTGCAACCGCTTCTACCTGCGCGCGCTCTGACGCGCGAGGTCTCCGACCATCGCTGGCCATGCGCCGGTCGGGGCCGGCGCGACCGGGCCACGCGGCGCAACCGTCCCCGCCGCCGGCGGCCTCCCGGCGGCGGGGGTCCTGCGTCAGCGGACGACCTGCACGTCGACCGGGACCACGACCTGCGGCCGCACCGGGTCGGTGCCGCCGGTCGACAGGCACAGCAGGGCGCGGTGCTGGCCGGTCGGCAGCGCGGTCGCGTCGATCGACACGGTCAGGTTCGAGACGCCGCCGACGCCGAGCGATTCGCCGTTGCTCGACAGGCCGAGCCACGGCGCGCCGCACGGCGCATCGCCGGTCACGGTCGCGGCGAAGCCCGTGAGCGCGGTCGTGCTCTGCGGCGTCCACGTCGCCGGCACGTTGTTGATCTGGCGCGGCGAGATCACGTACGCGGGCTCGATGCCCGGGTTCGACGACAGGAACCACGCCCAGCGCCGGCCGGCCGAGTTGACCGTCAGGTTCGGGTGGACGCCGAGCCAGTAGCGCGCGCCGAAGAACAGCGCAGGCCGCGCCGGGCAGCCGGTCGCGGCCGCGAGGTCGAGTTCGAAGTTCGCCCAGTCGGCCGACAGCTGGCGCAGGCCCGCGGCGTTGGCGCCGGTGAAGCTGCGCGTGCACGACCACAGGAGACCCGCGTTGCCGGCCTCCGGATTGCCGGCCGGGATGCCGGGCAGCAGCGGCTGCCAGATGCTGAAGGTGATGCCGGTCGCGACCTGGTTCAGCGTCTGCGTGCCGGTGCCGGTCATGAAGCCGTTGGCGGCGATCGTGCGCAGGCTGCCCGAGTCGAGCGGCAGGAAGTCGTCGGCGCCGTAGATGCCGCCCGGGGTCGGGGTCTGGGCGCCATAGAAGCCGATGCTGACGCCACTGGTCTGGTTCGGCACCTGGTTCAGCCACGCGACGTTGCCGAGGCCGGTGCGGTTCCACGACCAGGTGAGCGTCGGGTTGCCGAGGTTCCGGACCGCCAGCGCGACCGTGCTGGCCTGCCCGCGCGTCACGTTGGCGCGGATCGCCGCCGGCGCGACCGCGATCTGTGGCGGCGACGGCCGCACCGCGATCGGCATCGTCGCGACCGGAATCGTCGCATCGCTCGGCGTCAGCGTCAGCGTGCCGAAGCGGGTCTGGCCGACCGCGAGCGTGGTCGAATCGATCGCGAGCGTGAAGCTCGCGGTCCCGTTGGCCGGCAACGCCACCGTCGCCGGGAACGACACGCTGGTCGCGGCGAGGCCGGACACCGACAGCGTCCACGTGACCGCCGCGTTGCGCGTCGAGCGCAGCGTGCGCGGGAAGCTGCAGGTGCCGACGCACGCGAGGTTCTGGAAGCTCGGCAGATTGAGCTGCGTCGGATCGCCGCCGGTGGCCGGGTTGGCCGCCGTGAAGCGCGTGCCGGTCTCGTTCATCACGAAGCCCGCGCGCACCGCGCGCGCGACGTCGATCCGCCCGGCGCCGCGGTCGAACGGATCGCTCTCGGTCGTTCCGTTCTCCTTGACCACGCCGGCCGTCACCGCGGTCGTCATCAGCGCCGACTTGATCTCCTGCGGCGTCCAGGCCGGATGCTCCGCCTTCACCAGCGTCGCCGCGCCGGCGGCGTGCGGGCTCGACATCGAGGTGCCCTGCAGGAAGCCGACCGCGCCGTTCGCGTCGGGATTCAGCGCGCCCGGCGCCGCGACGCCGCGGTTCCAGCGCGAGACCGCCGCGAGGATCGCGACGCCCGGCGCGGTCACGTCCGGCTTCAGCACCGAACCGAGCGGGCTCGGTCCGCGCGAGCTGAAGGCCGCCATCACGTCGCCCTGGCCCGGCGTGCGCTCGGCCGGGAAGCGGATCCCGAGCGTCGCGGTCGGATTGGCCTGCGCGAAGGACACCAGCGCCTGCGCGGTCGTGAACGGCAGCGAGAAGGTCGGGATCTGCGCCTGCGGCGGGCCGGCGACGCTGCCGGCGAAGGGCCCGGTGTTCCCGGCGACGCCGCTGTTCGAGATGATCACCGCGACCGCGCCCGCCGCGCGCGCAGCCTCGGACTTGTCGGCGAACCCGCAGGTGCCACGGCGGATCAGCGCGATCGCGTTCGCGAAGGTCCCGGCCGGATAGGCGACGCAGCCGTCGTTCGGATTGCCGTCGGCCGCGAGCCGGGCGAAGTCCGGGCTGACGACGAGCCGGCGCGTGATCGACGCGGTGAAGGCCGAACCCGGCGCGCCGCCCGACATCGGCGACAGCGGGAAGTTCGCGATCGCGGCCGGCGCGCCGGCCGGCGCCGTGATCCCGGCGTAGAAGTCGTAACCCGCGCGGTCGTGGGTCGAGGCGCCGATCGTCATCATCCACGGACCGATGTGGGCCACGGTCCCGGCGCCCGGACCCGCGTTGCCGGCGCTCGCGACCGGCAGCACGCCGGCGTTCTGGGCGGCGAGGAAGGCCTGCTCGTTGGCGCCGCCCCACGGATTGCCGCCGCCCGAGATCGAGTAGTTCAGCACCCGCACGACGCCGTCGGCGACGGTCTGGTTGATCGCGGCCAGCGTCGAGACGTTCGGGCACAGGCCCTGGCCGGCCGCGTTCGTGTAGCAGACGTCGTAGGCGACGATGTTCGCGCGCGGGGCGACGCCGGAGCTCGTCACCTCGCGGCCGTTGACGGTCGCGGTGCGGCGGCCGCCGGCCGCGGTCGCCGCGACGTGCGAGCCGTGGCCGTTCTCGTCCTCGAACCCACGCGCCTCGAACGCGCCCTGCACGAAGCCGGGATTGCTCGGGTCGATCACGAAGTCGACGAAGTCCCAGCCACCGATCAGCTTCGCGTTGCAGCGGTCGCGCTGCGGATCGTGGTTCGGATTGGCCGGATCGCACCAGCCGAGGAAGCGATTCGCGCCGAGCGGATTGACGTGCCGGTAGCCGTCGAGGTCGGTCTCCGCGAACGACGGGCTGCCGAGGTTCGCGCCCGAGTCGAGGATGCCGACCACGACGCCCTCGCCGCGGTTCGGCGCGAGCGGTGGCTGGCCGGTCCAGACCTGCGGCGCGCGGATCCACTCGGGGCCTGCGTCGGTGGTCAGTTCGTACTCGTGGTACGGCTCGATCAGGGCCACCGCCGGGTGCGTCGCGAGCCGCGCGGCCTCGGCGTCGGAGAGCGCCAGCACCATGCCGTTGAACGCGTGCTGGAACTGGAACTCCGGGCGGATCGGCGCGACCTCGCGCCCGAGCAGCGCCTTGGCATTGCCGAGGAACTTCGCCTGCTCACCCTCGAGGTGCTTCCGATAGGCCTTGGCCTCGACCGAGTCGACCTTCATCAGCCCGGTCGCGGGGTCGCGCGGCACCGACTTCAGGCCCGGCTGGCCGCCGTCGTACATCGCCATCGGCGGCTCGGCGAGGCCGATGATGAAGATCGCCTTCGGCGCGCCGGCGCCGTCGACGTGGACGGTCGCGCCGTCGATGCCGCCGGCCGGTGCCGGCGCGGCGTGCCCGGCGGTCGCGGTCGCGCCGGCGATTGCGAGCGCGAGCGCGAGGCGCTGCAATGCAGTCGATGTGCTCATGGATCTCCTCCCCGTGTCGATGGACGGCGCGTTCCAGGTTCGCGCCGTTCGTTCAGTGCTCGTCCGGACATTCGGCCACCAAAGGTTCGATGGCCCGGGCGCAGTCCTCGATTCGACCACGCGCGCGCGCCGACGCCAAGACCTCCGCGACGCCGGCGGGTGCCGCAATGCAGCAGCGAGGCGCGGGCTGATGGACGCGGCGCCGGCGGTCGAATGGATCCTCGCCTGCCGTCCGGGCTTCGAGGGCGAGGCGGCGGCCGAAGGCCGGCTGGCGCTCGCGGCGCACGGCGTGCCGGTCACGGAGCCGCGGATCGCGCCCGGCCTCGTCCGGTTTGCGTTCGATGGTCCGATCGACCGCGGTCGGCTGCCGGACCCGCACCGCCTGATCTTCGCGCGCACCGCGTGGCCCGCGTTCGCGCGACTCTCGACCCTCGACCCGCGCGACCGGCTGACGCCGCTCCTCGCCGCGCTCGATGCGGTTGCCGCGACCGTCGGCGACGTCTGGGTCGAGACCGCGGACGGGGAGGAAGGCACCGCGCTGGCCGGCTTCGCGCGCAGCTTCGAGGCGGCGACGCTCGCGGCGCTCAAGCGCGCGCGGCGACGCGATCCGTCCTCGCAGGTCCTGCTGCGGGTTCTCGCGGCGAGCGGCGCCGACCTCGCGCTCGCGCTCGACGACCGCGGCGCGCTGCCGCCGGGTCGTGGCGGCATCCCGCGCCTCAGGCTCCCACGCGACGCACCGAGCCGCTCGGCGCTCAAGATCGAGGAAGCGTGGCTGACGCTGCTGTCGGCCTCCGAACGCGTGCGCGCGCTGGCGCCCGGCATGACCGCGGTCGACCTCGGCGCCGCGCCGGGCGGCTGGTCGTGGCAGCTCGCGCGCCGCGGCCTCGCGGTGACCGCGATCGACAACGGGCCGCTCGCGGCGTCGGCGCTCGCGACCGGACGGATCCGGCACGTCCGCGCCGACGGCTTCCGGTTCCGCCCGCCGCGTCCGGTCGACTGGCTGGTCTGCGACATGGTCGAGCAGCCGGCGCGCGTCGCCCGCCTCGTCGCCGACTGGCTCGCGCGCGGAGACGCGCACGCGGCGCTCGTCAACCTGAAGCTGCCGATGAAGAAGCGCTGGGAGGAGACGGTCGGCTGCCTCGTCGCACTGGGTGACGCGATCGACGCCCTGCTGCCGCCATCGGTCGCCGCGGCCGCGGCACGCCCGGACGCGCCTGTGGCCGGGACGCGCTTCGCGCTGCGCGCGCGCCAGCTCTACCACGACCGCGAGGAGATCACGGTGCTCGCGCTGCCGCTCGGCCGCCGCACGCGCTCCGGTCCTGCACCCGGGGGCCGACCGGGCCCGACCTCGACCGCGATCAGTCGCCGGCGAGCGCCTCGGCGATCTTCGCCTTGAGGTCGCCGTCGTGCGGGCGCACGGTCGGCTCGAAGCGCGCGAGCACCTGCCCGTCGCGGCCGATCAGGAACTTCTCGAAGTTCCACTGGATCCGCCCCGGGAACGCGGCGCCCGGTCCGGTGAGCCACGCATAGAGCGGATGCTGGCCGGCGCCGTTGACCTCGATCTTCGCGCTCATCGGGAAGGTGACGTCGTAGCGCGTCGCGCAGAACCGGCGGATCTCGTCCTCGCTGCCCGGCTCCTGCGCGCCGAACTGGTTGCACGGCACGCCGAGCACGACGAGGCCCAGGTCCCTGGCCTCCCGCCACAGCCCCTCGAGCTCGGCGTACTGCGGCGTCAGACCGCACAGGCTCGCGACGTTGACCAGCAGCACCACCCGGCCGCGGAAGGCCGCGAGCGGGAGCGGGTCGCCCTCGATCGCGGTCAGCGTGAAGTCGTGGAAGTTCGCCATGACCTGACTCCGACATCGAACCAGAGGACTGCGAATGATCGGTCATCTCGCGTGAGCACGCCATCGACGGCCGTTACCGAATCGCAATCCGGTCATGACAATCTCGCCACATGACCACGTCTCCGAACCGCAGCCGCGAGACCCACGGTGGCCGCGCCATGGCAGCGCTCGCCCTGCTGCTGGCCCTCGATGCGCTGGCCGTGCCGTCGCTCGCGCGCGCCGCGCCGGGCGTGGTCGCGTCGGCCGCCGCGTTCTCCGGCGTGATCGGGGATCCGACTGACCACGCCGCCACCGTCGGCATCCCGGTGACGATCGTCGATCCGGCCTTCGCGCTCGCCGAACTCGAGGTCACCGCGACCAGCACGAACCCTGCGGTCGTGCCTCACACGGGGCTCGCGATCGAGCCGCTCGACGCGACCCGCATCGCGCTCCGGGTGGCGCCGAGCGGAGTCGGCTACGCGACGCTGACGATCACGGCGCGCAATCCGCTCGGCGAGACCGGCAGCGCGACGGTCGCGTTCGCGGCCTCGCAGCCGATCCTGCCGGTCGGCGCGACGACCTGGCCGATCGGCGGGGCCGACGCGTCCGCGCTCGAGACGCTCGGGCCCAACCACGTGCTCGCGGCGATCGACGAGGACCAGGTGCTCAGGATCTGGCCGATTGATCGCTCGGGGCCACCGGTCCGGGCCTTCGACCTGACGCCGTTCCTCGGGCTCACCGACTTCGGCGGCGGCGGGCAGCCGCGCGAGGTCGATTTCGAGGCGATGACGCGGCGTGGCGCCCGGATCATCGTCATCGGTTCGCACGGCAACGCCGCGAGCGGCGCGCTGCGCCCGAACCGGCGCCGGATCGCCGCGGTCGAGATCGGCGGCACGGCACCCGACTGGACGCTGAGCCACGTCGGCCGCTACGACGGCCTGCGCGAAGACCTGCTGGCCTGGGACGCCGCGAACGGGCACGGGCTCGGCGCGAATGCGCTGGGCCTCGCAGCCAGCGCGGCTGCCGGCGTGCCGCCCGAAGCGCCGGGCGGAGGTGGCTTCAACCTGGAAGGGCTTGCGATCGCGCCGGACGGCGCCACGGCCCTGCTCGGCTTCCGTGCCCCGCTGCAGCCGCCCGGCGAGCGCCGGCTCGCGCTGATCGTGCCGCTCGCGAATCTCGACGCGCTGATCGCCGGCAACCCGGCCCCGGGACCGGCGCAGTTCGGCGCGCCGATCCGGCTCGATCTCGGCGGGCTCGGCGTCCGCTCGATCGAATGCGCCGCCGATGGCTGCCTGATCGTCGCAGGCCCGGCCGATGGCGAGGGACCGTTCCGGCTGTTCCGCTGGAGCGGCCTCGCGAGCGACGCGCCGGTCCGGCTCGACAGCAACCTCTCCGGCCAGCGGCCCGAGGGGCTCGCGCTGGCGGCGCCGTCGACCGCGGTCGGCGTCCCGATCGTGCTCGCGAGCGACCTTGGCGACACCGTGTTCTACGGCGACGGCATCGCGGCGAAGGACCTGCCCGAACCGCTGTGGCGCAAGTTCCGGCTCGACCGGCTCGCCGCCGGCGCCGCGCTCGGAGACGCCGTGTTCGCATCCGGATTCGAGCCCTGAGCGCCGGCCGGCCGCGCCGTGCGGCCGAGACCTCGGTGCAAGAAAACCGTCGTCGGGCGCTGCTACGCTCGGGAACTCTGTCAGACCGGTCCTCAGGGGCAACCCCATGCGCATCCGTCTCGTCGTGGCCGCGCTCGCGGTCGTCGCGATGTGTCTTTCCTCGCTCGCCGTCGCCCAGCCGTTCACGCCGGGCAATCTCGTCATCTACCGGGTCGGGGCCGGCGCGCCCGACACGCTGACCAACACCGGCAATCCGGTGTTCCTTGACGAGTACACGCCATCGGGGACGCTGGTGCGCTCGCTCGCGCTGCCGACCACTGCCTCGGGCCCGCAGCGCCAGTGCATCGCCTCGGGCACCGCGAGCTCCGAGGGCATGCTGACCCGCAGCACCGACGGGCAGTTCCTGGTCGCGACCTGCTACGCGCGCGACCTCGGCGGCAGCGGTTCGATTTCCGGGACGGCCGCGATCGACGTGCCGCGCGTCGTCGCGCGGGTCCGCTTCGACGACGCGATCGACACCTCGACCGCGATCACCGATGCGTTCAGCGCCAATAACGTCCGCAGCGCGGCCTCCGTCGATGGCGCGGCCTTCTGGGTTTCGGGTGGCACCAGCGGCGTGCGCTACGCGACCCTCGGCGCGACCACCAGCACCTCGATCTCGACGACTCTGACGAACCTCCGCAACCTGACGATCCAGGCCGGCCAGCTCTACGCGTCGACCGGTTCCGGGTCGAACCCGCGCATCGGCGCGATCGGCACCGGCACGCCGACCACCGGCCTCGAGAGCTACGTCGGCCTTCCGGGGATTCCGGGCACCTCGTCGCCGTACAGCTATGTGTTCTTCGACCTCAGCACGGCGGTGCCGGGCGTCGACACGCTCTACGTCGCCGACGACAGCGGCAGCTCGCCGGCGCCGGCGATCACGAAGTTCTCGCTGGTCGGCGGCACCTGGGTCTCGAATGGCTCGGTCGGCGCCGCGGCCGACAGCTACCGCGGCCTGACCGGCACCGTCTCCGGCAGCACCGTGACGCTCTACTCGACCCGGCGCGGCGGGACCGGCGCCACCGGCGGCGGCGAGCTCGTCTCGATCACCGACACGTCCGGCTACAACGCCCCGTGGGTCGGCGCGCCGACGCTGCTCGCGACGGCCGCGGCCAACACCGCGTTCCGGGGCGTCGCCTTCGCGCCGGTCAATCCGGCGCCGACGCCGCCCTCGGGCACCGGGACCGCGACGCCGGGCACGATCCCGAACGACGGCGCCACGACCAGCGCGCTGCGCGTGACCGTGACGCCGGGCATGAACCCGACCAGCACCGGGATCACCGTCACCGCGAACCTGACCGCGCTCGGCGGCAGCGCGACGCAGGCGCTGGTCGACGACGGCACCGGCTGCGACACCGCCGCGGGCGACCTCGTCTACTGCGCGACGACGACGGCGGCGCCGGCCACCGCGCCCGGGCTCTACAACCTGCCGTTCACGATCACCGACGCGCAGGCGCGGACCGGCACCGGCACGATCGCGCTGACCGTGGTCGATGCGACGCCGCCGGATTCGACGCTGTCGATCGGCCCGGCCTCGGTCACGGTCGGCACCGTCGGCACGCAGACCGTCAACGTGCCGGTGACGATCGATCCGCCGCGTCCGGTCGACGTCGTGTTCACCGCGACGACCGGCGGCGGCACCGCGACGCCGGGTCCGAACCCGCCGGCCGACTACGTCGCGGTCGCGAGCCAGTCGTTCACGATCCCGGCCAATGCCGGCACCTTCAGCGTGCCGGTCACGATCCACCCGAACCTGCGCCAGGGCGCGAGCAGGACCTTCGACGTCACGATCGCGACCAGCGCGCCGAACGTCGTGATCGGCACCGGAACCGCGACCGTGACGATCGCGAACAACGCCCCGGCGAACACGCCGATCCCGGCGATCCAGGGTCTCGGCGACACCTCGCCGCTCGCCGGCCAGACCGTCAACAGCACCGACAACATCGTCACCGCGGTCGTGTCGAACGGCTTCGTGATTCAGGCGCGCGCGCCGGGCGACGGCAATCCGGCGACCTCGGACGCGATGTTCGTGTTCACGTCGAGCGCACCGACGGTCGCGGTCGGAGACGTCGTCGACGTGCGCGGCCGGGTCGGCGATTTCGTCTCGACCAGCGGCGGCCGCTCGCTCAACGCGACCCAGTTCTTCAACACGAGTCCCGCGCTGATCGTGGTGCGGATGGGCACCGCGGACGTCGCGACCGCGACCCAGGCGATCGCGCTCGACGACGTGATCCCGTCGCCCGATCCGAACGTGCCGGCCTGCGTCGCGCTGGGCGGCGTGTTCCCGCCGACCGCCGATCCGCGCGCGCGCAACTTCGCGTGCTTCGAGTACATGCGCGTCACGACCACGTCCGGCGTCATCACCTCCCCGAACCAGCGCTTCGGCACCGACCCGATCGCCGAGATGGGCTTTGCCACCGGCGGACGGCGCGTCTACCGCGAGCCGGGCGTGTCGTTCAACGTCGCCACCGAGGATCCGGTGCTCGCGAACGTGGTGCCGGCCGCACCTCCGCTGCCCTCGGGCTTCGTGTTCGACGGCAATCCCGAGGTGTTCGAGTTCGACCCCGATCGCCTCGGCCAGCCGAACGCCGTGATCGTGCCGGGCTCGATCCTGTCGGCCCAGGGCGTGATCGGCATCGACTTCGCCGACTACGAGTTCTGGCCGAGCCAGTACACGGTGACCGATCCGGCCCCGCCGCTGCCGCGGCCGGTGCCGGTTCCGGCGGTCGACCAGATCACGGTCGCGACCTACAACCTGCTGAACCTCTACGACCGCTGCGACGACCCGGCGCGTCCGAACTCGAACGAGCAGTTCAACATCGCCGACACCAACCGCAAGCTCGACAAGCACTCGCGCTACATCCGCGAGGTGCTGCGTTCGCCCGGCATCATCGGGGTGCAGGAGGCCGAGCTGCCGAGCCCGCCGTCGACGGTCTGCGCCAATGCCGGCGGCAGCACCACGTCGGCGCTGCAGCTGCTCGCCGACCGGATCGCGGCCGATGGCGGCCCGACCTATCTGGTCGCGAACAGTCCGTCGACCAACGACCCGCGCTTCATCAGCGTCGGGTTCCTGTACCGCGAGGACCTGTTCCTGTCCAACGTCAGCTTCACCCAGATCGCGCCGAACGAGCAGTGGACGTTCCGCTATCTCGATGCCAACTCGACGCAGCAGGAGCGGACCGGGACCGTGCACGACCGCCCGCCGCTGCGGATGGAGGCCACGCTCCCGCTGGCCGGTGGCGGTGAGCAGCGGATCGCGGTCGTCGTCAACCATTTCCGGTCGCTCTCGGGCATCGACAACCTGAGCGACGCGCGCGGCAACCCGACCGACCCGTCGACGCGTCAGGACGCGCATCGCGTGCGCCAGAAGCGGCTGCGGCAGGCGATCTCGATGGCCTGCGACCTGCAGGCCTGGCAGTCCAATCCGGCCAATGCCGGCGTGCCGAAGATCCTGCTCGGCGACCACAACGCGTTCGAGTTCTCCGACGGCTACGCCGACATCAACGCGGTGCTGTCGGGCAACGCGCTCGCGAGCAACGCCCAGTACACGCCGGCCTACTTCGCGCCGTCCGAACTCCCGTGCGCGGCGCAGCCGAACGGCCAGTTCGTCGATCCGGGGCTCGAGAACGCGGTGATCGGCCTGCCGCCGGCCGAGCGCTACTCGTTCAACTTCGCGTTCGCGGCCCAGGCGCTCGACCACGCGCTCCTGAACCGCGCGGCGCAGGCCCGCTTCGAGCGCGCGATCTACGGCCGCGGCAACTCGGATGCGCCGGGCAACGACGAGTTCGATCCGAACACCGCGCGGCGCGCGTCCGACCACGACGCGCTGGTGATCTACCTCAACGCGTCGGCGACGCGACCGTCGCAGAGCGGCTTCGGCATCTTCGCCGACGGCTTCGAGGCGCCCTGACCGCCGGGTCGCTCGCAGGCCCTGCCGGGGGCCGGTCCTCGACCGAGGGCCGGCCCCGGGTAGGATCGCGTGGCGCGCCGGATCCACGAGTGACCGGCGGGCATCTTTCGGGTGTGCGTTGCGTCTCGTCGCCAGGCCGGATGGGGGTTTATGCTCGGGGGCGCTGTCGTCCCCGCAGTCGAGGTGCCCCCATGCGCGATGCCCGCCTTCTCCGACGCGCCCGCCGGATCGGCCTGCTGCTCGTCGCCGGCCTGACGTTGATCCTCGCTCCGCCGCTCCTCGCGGCGGTCGACCTCGAACGGATCCTCGCCGACGCCGACGACGTGCCCGGGGCCAAGTTCGCCGCGCTCGACCTCGACAAGCTCTCCGCCGAAGACGCCTGGAGCGACGCACTTCCGGGACCGAAGCGCTTTGCGATCGGTCATGACCTCGCCGTGGAGCCCGCCACCCACGGCCTCTGGCGCGAGCTCGCCGACGGCCGCTGGCAATGGCGCTACGCGGTGCGCACGCCCGATGCGATCCACCTCAACTTCGGGTTCGACAAGTTCGCGCTGCCCGACGGCGCGAGCCTCACGATCGCATCGCCCGACAGCCGGGCGACCCTCGGCCCGTGGGGCGCCGAGATGAACCGTGGCCATGGCCAGTTCTGGACGCCGATCCTGCCCGGTCACGGCGCGATCCTCGAGCTCGTCGTCGCCGCCGACCAGCGCGAGGCGGTCGGCCTCAGGCTCGCGCACGTCGGCCACGGGTACCGTGGCTTCGGCTACCTGTCCAAGGCCTGCAAGGCCGGCGCCTGCAACACCGACGTCGCCTGCCTGACCGCGGGGGATCCGTGGAACCAGAATCGGCGCGCGGTCGGGGCCTACACGCGCGGCGGCACGGCGACCTGCACCGGCTCGCTGGTCAACAACACCGCGAACGACCGGCGCATGCTGTTCGCGACCGCGACCCACTGCGGGATCTCGTCGAGCACGATCGCCCAGACGGTGGTGGTCTACTGGAACTACGAGTCGCCGACGTGCCGGGCGCCGGGCTCGACCGCGAGCGGCCAGGTGATCCCGCGTCCGACCGAGCCCGAGAACATCACCAACGGCTTCGCCCTGATCGCCTCGACGCAGAGCCCGTTCGGCGGCGGCGCCGCCGGCCCGCGCTCGGACTTCGCGCTGCTCGAGCTCGACCCGGCCGATCCGACCCCGCAGCCGAACCTCCACTGGGCCGGCTGGGACCGGCGCCTCGGCAGCACCGACGAACCGCCCGGCTCGACCACGGCGACGTGGCCGTGCGCGCCCGGGTCCGGGCCGTTCCTGACCGCCGGCCTGTGCGCGACGATCCACCATCCCGGCGTGCACGAGAAGCGCATCACCTTCGTCGACACGCCGCTCACGATCGGCAACATCTCGGGCGGCGTCAACGTCCACTGGCGCGCGAACTGGATCGCGACGCCGGCGCTCCCGAACATCCCGTCGCCGCCGCCGTACCCGGTCAGCGTGACCGAGCCCGGTTCGTCCGGTTCGCCGCTCTACAACGCCGACCGGCGCCTCGTCGGCGTGCTCTCCGGCGGCCCGGCGGCCTGTGGCAACAACCAGTACTGGGACTTCTACGGCGCGCTGTTCCACGCCTGGAACGGCGTCACCGGCGCAACGCCCGCGCAGCGGATGCGCGATCACCTCGACCCGGCGAACAGCAATCCGCTCTTCATCGACGGCGTCGACCGCTGCACGCCGCCGGCCGTGCCGACCGGCGTCACCGCGTCCGCGAGCGGCCCGAACCAGATCACGGTGGGCTTTGCGCCGGTCACCGGCGCAGACCGCTACCGGGTCTACCGGTCGATCGGCGCTTGCCCCGGCGTGGCGGTCGATCTGGTCGGCGAGACCACGACCACGAGCTTCGTCGACACCACGGTCTCCGGCAACACGACCTATCGCTACCGCGTGACCGCGGTCAGCGACGCCGAGAACTGCGAGTCCGCCGCTTCGGATTGCGCGAGCGCGACCGCGACCGGCGCCTGCACGCGGCCGCCGGATTTCGCCGGTCTCGCCAGCGCGACCAGTGCGAACGCGCCGGCCTGCGCGGTCGATCTGTCGTGGGCGGCGGCGAACAGCACCTGCGATCCGCCGGGCACGGTCCGCTTCAACATCCATGCCTCGAGCAGTCCGACCTTCACGCCCGACTCGAGCAACCTGATCGCCGCGTGCGTGACCGGGACCTCGTTCACCGATGCCGACTTCGAGAGCCTCCAGACGCGGCATTACGTCGTCCGGGTCGAGGATTCCGGCGGTACCGGCGCCGGCCAGTGCGCGGGCGGACTCACCGACGGCAATCTCGTGCGCCGCTCGGCGACGCCGACCGGTCCCGCGACGACCCTGTTCGACGATCCGGTCGATCCGGCCACGAGTCCGCCGCTGTGGTCGACGGCCGGCAGCAGCGGCGCCGGCGCAGACTGGGCGATCGTCGCCGACCCGCTCGATGCCGCGAACCGCACGTGGTTCACGCCGAACCCGCCCGCGATCGCCGACCGCCGGCTGGCCCAGACCGCCGACGTCCCGATTCCGTCGGGTGGCGCGCCGGAGCTCGTCGTCGTGCATCGCTACAGCACCGAGGCGAGCTGGGACGGCGGCGTGCTCGAGTACTCGCTCGACGGCGGCGCGACGTGGTCCGACATCCTCGCCGCGCAGGGCACGGTGCCGGCGAATCCGAACCGCTTCACGGCCGGCGCCTACGTGACCGCCCCGCTCAACAGCAGCGGCAACCCGCTCGCCGGCCGACGCGCCTGGCATGGCAGCTCGCCCGATTTCGCGACCGGCTACCTGACCTCGCGCGTCGATCTGGCCGATTTCGCGAACCGCAACGTCCGCTTCCGTTTCCGCTTCGGCGCGGACGCGTCGGTCTCCGGAGCGGGCTGGTGGATCGATCGGGTCAGCGTGCGCAACGTGCTCCCGTGCGAGCCGACGCCCGCGGGACTGATCTTCCGCGACGGCTTCGAGGGCTCCGCGCCCTGAGCCGGCGCGGAGCGTCACCGGGGACGCGCCGGTCGCGCGTCCCCGGGGGATTCAGTCGCGCAGGCTCACGACCAGCGCCGCCTGGTACTGGCGCCAGCTGATCGGGATCAGGAACGATCGCTCGGCGAGGTACAGCGCCTTCGCGGCCTCCGGACCGCGATGCACCGTCGGGACCGAGATCTCGAACTCGCTGCCGAAATGCTTGCGCGCGTTGCCCGAGATCGTGTTCGCGACCTCGCCGACGATGTCGGCCATGATCTCGGTGGTCGCCTGGACCTCGCCGTGCGCGAGCAGGATGTGGCGCAGCATCGCGCTCGGCGCGGTGAAGTAGATGAGCCCGTGACGCGCGCCCTCGATGCCGATGATGCCGGTGTAGTCCGAGACGACCGGCTGCTCGCGCGACATCAGGTATGGCGCGCCGATCTCGGTCGTGCGATCGACGAGGCCGTGGAAATAGCCGACGGTGCCGTCGATCAGCACCTGGATGTCGTCCTCATCCATGGCTTCGGCCCCTCATCAGCATCTCGAGCGCATCGTTCAGCTGGACGTCGGTGAACGGCTTCAGCAGGAACCCGTTGGCCCCGCGCTTGAGCGCCTCGATCGCGGTCGCCTTGTCCGCGATCGCAGAGACGATCAGGATCTGCACGTCGGGCTTGAGTCCGACCATCGCGGCCGTGCACTCGATGCCGTCGAGCTTCGGCATCGTGATGTCCATCGTGACCAGTTCCGGCAGGTGCTGCCGGAACACCGCGAGCGCCTCCTCGCCGTTCGCCGCGGTCATCACCTTCTTGACCTTGCGGAACGACACGGCGCGCTCGATCCGGTTCCGGATCACCTTCGAGTCGTCGACGATCAGCAGCTTCATGCCGGTGCTTCCGCGGGGAACACGAAGCGGAAGGTTGCGCCGCGACCCGGGGTGCTCGAGACCCCGATCGAGCCGCCGTGACGCGCGGCCAGATCGCGGACGATGTCGAGCCCCACGCCCCGACCGGCGGCCCCGTCGACCGCGTCGCGGGTCGAGAAGCCGGGCTGGAACAGGAATCTGACCAGCTCCTTCGGCGTCGCCGCCGCCGCCTGGTCCGGGGTCATCCGTCCGAGCGCGACGGCGCGCGCCCGGACCGCGTCGAAATCGATGCCGCGGCCATCGTCGTCGATCCGGAGCTCGTAGCGGCCGTCGGCGAGGCGCTGGAACGCTGCCCGGATGCGGCCCTGGACCGGCTTGCCGTGGCGCGCCCGCTCGGCGGGATCCTCGATGCCGTGCGCGACCGCGTTGCGCACCGCCTGCGTGACGATGTCCTGCAACGGACGACGCAGGCCTGCCGGAACCCGACGGTCGATGCCGGGACTCTCGAAGGTAACCTCCCGGCCAAGCGACCGCGCGACCTCGTGCGCGAGCGTCTCGAGGCTCCGCGCGACCCGATCCATCTCGTCGTCGGGGCCGGCCGGGCCGTCGCGCTCCGACAGCCGCTCGACGACCAGCGCCAGATCGCCGTGCTGGCGGAACAGGTCCTCGAGCGCGACCGTGACCGGCAGGAAATCGTTTCCTTCGAGCATCGGACGGCTGCGCAGCTCCGCCAGCCGCCGTTCGATCTCGCTCGCCTGCTGCGCGACGTGTCCGATCCCGAGCGCGGCAGCCTCGCCCTTGAACGAGTGGATCGGTCGGAACACCCGGTCGACCAGCTCGCGCAGGTCGCCCGCCTCGCTGTCGGCGGTCCGCAACGCCTCGTTCGCCTCGCGCAGCAGGGTCGCCCACCGCTCGACCGCAGCCGAGGCGACCCCCCGATCCAGCCGCAGCAGCCGGGTCACCAGTTCGAGCGCGCGGTCGGATTCGCGATGGACGGTTTCCCGCATCTTCTCGAGTTCCTCGCGCAGTTCGACGCGGTCGCTGACGTCGTTCGCCGAGACCAGCAGGTAGGCGAGCCGGCCGTCCTCGACCACGCGCCGGAACGAGAACTCGACGTGGCGGCGCTCGGCCCGGCCGGTTTCGCCGACGATGTTGAGCTGCACCCGATCGAGCGGGTTCAGGCTCTCGATCAGCGCTTCCTTGACCCGGTCCTCGAACAGCAGTCCGAGGTAGTCCTCGAGGGTCCGGATCGTCTGCGTGTCGAGCAGCGGCTTCAGCAGCTCGACGAAGTTGCGACCGGCGAGGTCGCCGTAGGGCAGCACCTGGGCGAGCGCGGCCGAATACTGGCTGCCGATCCGGTACTGGCGGTCGAGCAGGAACAGGCCGCTCTTGACCGTCGCCAGGATCTCGTCGGTTTCCTTTCGCGCCGCGGCGGCCGCGCGCAGCTGGCGGGAATACAGCCAGATCAGCAGCAGGAAGAATCCGACCCCGAGCAGCGCGGCGACGATCAAGGTCGCGCCGAGGCGCCGCGCCTGGACCAGCGAATCCGCGCCGATCAGGCCGATCATCGCCGAAGCGGTGCGCAGCAGCGTCGATTCCGAGGATCGCGCGAGGCGCACCAGTTCGTCCTGCGCGGCCGGATCGGCCGGATTCGCCGCCACGCGCGCCGCCGCCTGCGAGATCGGCTGCCAGGCCGCGGCGAAGGCATTCGCGGCCTCGCGCGAGGCCGGCGGGAGGGCGTCGCGCGGCACGACGAAGCTCTGTCCCGGCACGATCGACGCCTCGCCGCCTTCGAGCAGCACGGACAACTGGCGATCGACCGCGCCGACCACGCGCGACAGTTCATCGACCGCCATCGCCGAGACCTGCGGATCGCGGCTCTGGAGGTCGGCGACCGCGCGCAGCGTGCTGACGAGATCGAGCCGCATCCGGCCGGCCACGCCGACGACGTCGCCGTTCCGGCTGATGGCCGAGCGGAACACGTCCGACACGACGTACAGGCCGACCGACAGCAGCACGAAGACCGCGATCAGCCGGAACTCCGGCCGCTTCCACCAGGCCAGGCGTTGCGCTTGGGCCATCCGTGACTCTCCTACTCGGCTGGACGGAAATCCGGCGGCCCCGAATCCTTGGGACTTGGTCCGGACAAAACCCGAGTTTAGACACTTTCCTGACGCGGAGTCATCGGAACGATGGCGCGGGCGGCGCCGCGCTCGGGGCGCCGGCGCCGGACAGCGCCTCCCGCGCCGCATCGATCGCCACGTCGATGCCGGCCGCATCGACGTCGAGATGGGTCACGGCGCGCACGCGGCGCGGCCCGAGCGCGAACATCCGGACGCCGCGCGCGGCCAGCGCGGCGCAGAAGGCCGCCGCGTCGAGCGGCAACCCCGGATCGAGTTCGAAGTAGACGAGGTTGGTCTCGACCGCCGCCGGATCGATGCGGAGGCCCGGCACCGCCGCGAGCCCGATCGCGAGCCGGCGCGCGTTCGCGTGGTCCTCGGCCAGGCGCTCGACGTGATGGTCGAGGGCATGCAGGGCCGCCGCGGCGACGATTCCGGCCTGCCGCATCGCACCGCCGAGACGCTGCTTCCAGACCCAGCAGCGCTCGATGAACGCGCGCGAGCCGGCGAGCGCGGCGCCGACCGGCGCGCCGAGGCCCTTCGAGAAGTCGATCCAGACCGAATCGAAGCCCGCAGCCTGTTCCGCCGCCGGCACGCCGCTCGCGACGACCGCGTTCATCAGCCGCGCGCCGTCCATGTGCGTCGCCATCCCGAGCTCGCGCGCCACCTCGACCACCTCGCGCAGCCGCGCGAGCGGCCAGACCGCGCCGCCGCCGAGGTTCACGGTCTGCTCGACCGCGAGCACCGTGGCCCGCGGCGACTGCCGCATCCGCGGCAGCCGCTGCGCCGCGCGCACCTGCTCGGCCCCGAAGATCCCGCGCTCGCCGTCGAGCGGGATCGCGTTGAGTCCCGCGATCGCCGCGGTCCCGCCGGCCTCGTACCAGACGATGTGCGCGCTGCGGTCGCAGATCACTTCCTCGCCGGGCCGCCCCAGAGCCGCCAGCGCCACCTGGTTGCACATCGTGCCGCTCGGCATGAACACCGCGGCTTCCTTGCCGAGCAGGTCGGCGACGCGCTCGCACAGCCGGTTGACCGTCGGGTCCTCGAAGGCCGCCTCGTCGCCGACCTCGGCCGCGGCCATCGCGGCCCGCATCGCCGCGGTCGGGCGGGTCTTGGTGTCCGAGCCGAGGTCGACGCGGATCGGCGCCGCGGTCGTCGCGCCTCCCGTCACGGCGGCGCAGCCTCGAAGCCGTCGGCGAACACGCTCTCGGCATCGATCGCGTACAGGAACACGCTGCCGGCATCGTTCGAGCCGGCCGGATCGAAGCGCGGCGCGCCGATGGCGACGAGGTCGCCGTCGATCGCGAGCGCCGCGCCGAAGCGGTCGCCGGGGGCGCCGCCCGCGGCCTGGACCCGCTGCCCGAAGGCGCACGGATTGAAGCCGGCGGCCTGGCAGCGATAGGCGTAGACGGCGCCGGCCTCGCTGCCCGAGGCGGTCTCGGCCGGGGCGCCGACCAGCACCGTGGCCCCCGCGGCCGCGAGCGCGGCCCCGAAGTTCTCGCCGGTGATCGGCGGCACCGGAACCAGCGACTGAAGTTCGGTGCCGCTGCCGGTGGTGGACCAGACGCGCACGTTGCCGACCGCGGACGAGGGCCCGAACGGCGTGCCGGGCGCGCCGATGATCGCGGTGGTCGGGGTCCGCAACGCAACCGCCGCGCCGAATCCGATCGCGCCGGGCACCGACAGCTTGTTCGTGACGCCCCAACTGCCGCTGGATTCCGCACCGATGTAGACGGCGCCGAATCCGCCCGTCTGGCCGGGGTCGCCGACCAGCAGCTGTCCGCCGGACGCCGCCAGGCTGGCCCCGAAGGCCACGCGCGCCGGATCCGAAGGGCCGATCGTGAACTGCGCGCTCCACGTCGTGCCGGAACCCGTTCGGTAGACCAGCGCATCGGCGCCGCCCGCGAACACGACGCCGGGCGCTGCCGCCACGGCGAGACCGATCGCATTGACGCCGACGCCACCCGCGAACGACGTGACCTCGGTCAGCGTGGTGCCGGTCAGCCGGTAGACCCGCGCCTGGTTCGCGCCGGGCGCGCCGACCACGACGATGTCGCCGGAGACCGCGAGGCTTGCGCCGAAGTTCGCGCCGGCGCTGGCGCCCTCGATCGAGGCGACCGGGTTCCAGACGTCGCCGACGCGCTGGAAGACGCGCACCTGGCCGCGGTCGTCGAGGCCACCGGCATCGTGGCGCGGCACGCCGACGAGGAGGACGTTGCCTGCCACCGCGACCGCGGCGCCGAAGCGCGCGTCGACCGCGGCAGTCGGATCGGCGATCGCCTGCGGATTGTCGATCCGGGTCAGAGGCACGAGGCGCGCGGCGTCGGCCGGTGGTGCCAGCAGGGCGGCGCTCGTCATCGCCAGGGACAGGACGCGCATCGTCGACATGGGCTACTCCTCGCGCGGTGGGCTCCCGATGATGCCGCATTCGCGGATGACCCTCGGACCGGCGATCGGGCGGCGCCTGAACCGCCGGCAGCGGGGCTTCGGTCCGGGCTCGTGATCGACTGTCGCGCTCGAGTCCACGCGCCTACATTCGGCGCCACGGGTGCCGACCGTGCGCGGCGCCGGATTCCCCGCATGACCGCCCAGACTGAGTCCCCGACCCGACGCGACTGGCTCGCCGCGGCCGCGATCGCGTTGCTCGCGCTCGCCGCGAATCTCGCCGGCTGGCAGCTCGCGCACCGGCCGGTGGACGTGCCCGACTGGAACGGCCCGGTCGGCGGCTTCGCCTACAGCATCTTCCAGCGCGACCAGAGTCCGCTCGAAGGCCGGTTGCCGAGCGAGGCCGAGATCGATGCCGACCTCGCGCTGCTCGCACGCCACTCCTCGCGCATCCGCACCTACGCCTCCGCCGAGCAACCCGCGCTGCCGCGCCTCGCCAGGGCCCACGGTCTCGAGCTGACCGCCGGGGCGTGGCTCGACCGCCGGCGCGAGAACAACGAGGCCGAGCTCGCGGCGCTCGTCTCGGCGGCCCGCCAGCACGACAACATCCGGCGCGTGGTCGTCGGCAACGAGGCGATCCTGCGTGGGGATCTGACGCCGACCGAACTGATCGGCTACCTCGACCGCGCGCGCCGCCAGCTCGACGTGCCGGTATCGACGGCCGAACCGTGGCACGTGTGGCTGAAGCATCCCGAGCTCGCGAGGCACGTCGACTACGTCACGATCCACCTGCTGCCGTACTGGGAAGGGATCCCGGTCGGGCGCGCGATCGACGACGTGCTGAGGCGCTACGACCAGGTGCGCGCCGCGTTCCCGGGCAAGCCCGTGGTCATCGGCGAAGTCGGCTGGCCGACCAACGGCGACCGCTTCAAGCGCGCGCGGCCTTCGACCGCCGGCGCCGCGGAGTTCCTGCGCCGCTTCTTCGCGGTCGCCGAGGCCAGAGGCCTCGACTACTACGTGATGGAAGCCTTCGACCAGCCGTGGAAGGAAGCCGGCGAAGGCCGCGTCGGCGCCTACTGGGGCCTGTTCACCGCCGACCGCGAGCCCAAGTTCGCGCTCTCGGGTCCCGTGCAGCCCGATCCGGACTGGCTCGCGAAGGCGCTCGCCGCCTCGGCGGTGGCCTTCGTCCCGATGCTGGCCTTCCTCGTCGCGTTCCGCCGCTTCCGCCTCGTCGGGCGCCTGTTCTTCGCCGGCCTGATCCAGGGCGCGGCGGCGCTGCTGGTCTGGTCGATCGGCGTGCCGTTCGACTACTACCTCGACCCGCTCGACTGGGCGATGCTCGCGCTGCTGCTGCCGGCCCAGCTCGCGATCCTCGCGATCCTGCTCGCCAACGGCTTCGAGTTCGTCGAGGCGATCTGGAACCGCGGCTGGCAGCGCCACGCCACGCCGCGCGTCGATCCGGACCGGACCGACTGGCCCTTCGTCTCGATCCACCTCGCCTGCCACAACGAGCCGCCCGAGATGGTCATCGCCACGCTCGACTCGCTGGCGCGGCTCGACTACCCGGCCTTCGAGGTGATCGTGGTCGACAACAACACCGACCGCGAGGAGACCTGGAAGCCGGTCGAGGCGCGCTGTGCCGAGCTCGGTCCGCGCTTCCGCTTCTTCGCGCTGAAGCCGTGGCCCGGCTTCAAGGCCGGCGCGCTCAACTTCGCGCTGTCGCGGACCGATCCCCGGGCCGAGGTCATCGGCGTCGTCGATGCCGACTACGTCGTCGAGCGCGACTGGCTGCGCGCGCTCATCGGCCACTTCGACGATCCGAAGGTCGCGATCGTGCAGTGTCCGCAGGCCCACCGGGACTGGGAATCCAACGCGTTCCGCCGGATGACGAACTGGGAGTACGAGGGCTTCTTCCGGATCGGCATGCACCACCGCAACGAGCGCGACGCGATCATCCAGCACGGCACGATGACGCTGATCCGCCGCCGCCCCTTGGCCGCGACCGGCGGCTGGGCCGAGTGGTGCATCGTCGAGGACGCCGAGCTCGGCCTGCGGCTGTTCAACGCCGGCCACTCCGCGGTCTACGTCGACCACGTGATGGGGCGCGGGCTGACCCCGGCCGACTTCACCGCGTACAAGTCGCAGCGCTTCCGCTGGGCCTTCGGCGCGATGCAGGTGCTGCGTCGCCACTGGCGCTGGCTGACGCGACCCGGCCCGCTGACCGGCGGCCAGCGCTACCACTTCCTGACCGGGTGGTTCGGCTGGTTCGCCGACGCGCTGCACCTCGTGTTCACGCTGCTCGCGATCGCGTGGACGCTGGGCCTGCTGCTGCGTCCCGAGGCCTTCAGCCTGCCGCTCCAGCTGTTCCTGGTCCCGGTGCTCGGCTTCTTCGCGGCGCGGGCGCTGTTCGGCATCGTCCTGTACCGCGTGCGGGTGCCCTGCTCGTGGGGCGACACGCTGCGCGCCGCGGTCGCGAGCATGGGGCTGTCGCACGCGATCGCGCGCGGCATCCTGAAGGGCCTCGTGACCGCCGAGCACCCGTTCACGCGCACCGCCAAGAGCCGGCGCCTGCGCTTCCGTCCCGGCGCCTTCGCGGCGGTCCGCGAGGAGATCCTGCTCGCGACCGCGCTGCTGCTGGCGATCGTCGGCGTGTGGGTCGAGTTCGGGACCAGCTCGCTCGAGGCCAACCTGTGGATGGCGATCCTCGCCGCGCAGTCGCTGCCCTATCTCTCCGCGGTTGCCTGCACCGTGGTCTCGGCCTTCGCCGGCGAACGCGCGGTGGCGCAGGAACCCGCCGCGGCCGCCCAGCCGCTCGCGCCGCCACCCGCAGGAACGGCCTGATGCCCGCAAGCCTCGCTCTCGTCGTGCTGGTCGCCGCGCTGCTCACGGGCTGCGTGCAGCATCCGACGAGACCCGAGGGCGAGGGCCTCGCGTGGGCGTGGGGCAATTTCTGCGGCAAGTCCTATCCGGACCTCGGCGCCGGGACGCCGGCCGAGCGGCTCGCGGCCCTCGAGGCGATCGAACCGGTAGACGACATCGACGCCGCCTGCCGCGAGCACGACCGCTGCTACCTCGAGCGCGGGATGCACGCGCTCGCCTGCGACGACGCGCTGGTGCGGCGCGTGCAGACGCTGCGCTTCGAGGGCCCGGACCGCAGGGCCTGCCGCCGGCTGGCCGACCAGATCGGACGCTTCTTCGCCTGCGCGATGCCATCGACCGGCGAGGGCCTCGACGCGCTGGTCGGCGCGCTGAAACCGCTGACCGGGCTGCATCCGATGTGCCCGGGCTTCACCACCGCCGACTTCCTCGGCGCGCTCGCCGATGCCCCGCCGCCGGGCGCCTGCCGCGCCATCAACGCGGAGAGGCCCTCGCGCTGAGGGCTCCAGGCCCTCGGCGGGCCATGCGCCGCCGCCCCGCGCGATAATCGCGGGCTCGACCGCGATCGCTGGTGACCCGTTCCGATGGCCGACCCCGCCCGTCCGACCTTCCACGGCTTCGAGCAGCTGCCGCTGCGCGACTTCGCCGAGCGCGCCTACCTCGACTACTCGATGTACGTCGTGCTCGACCGCGCGCTGCCGTTCGTCGGCGATGGCCTGAAGCCGGTGCAGCGACGCATCGTGTACGCGATGAGCGAACTCGGCCTCGACGCCGGCGCCAAGCCCAAGAAGGCCGCGCGCACGATCGGCGACGTGATCGGCAAGTACCACCCGCACGGCGACTCGGCCGCCTACGAGGCGCTGGTGCTGATGGCGCAGCCGTTCTCGTACCGGTACCCGCTGATCGAGGGCCAGGGCAACTTCGGCTCGCCGGACGATCCGAAGAGCTTCGCGGCGATGCGCTACACCGAGGCGAAGCTGTCGCGCTTCGCCGAACTGCTGCTGTCCGAGCTCGGCCAGGGCACGGTCGACTGGTCGCCGAACTTCGATGGCACCCTCGAGGAGCCGGGCTGGCTGCCGGCGCGCGTGCCGCACGTGCTGCTGAACGGCGCGACCGGGATCGCGGTCGGCATGGCCACCGACATCCCGCCGCACAACCTGCGCGAGGTCGCCGCGGCCTGCGTACGCCTGATCGACGAGCCCGACGTCGACGTGCGCGGGCTGCTGGAGCACGTCAAGGGCCCGGACTATCCGACCGCGGCCGAGATCATCACGCCGAAGGCCGAGATCGCCGAGGTCTACGCGACCGGCGCCGGTTCGGTCCGGGCGCGCGCGGTCTACGCGGCGAGCGGCGCCGAGGTCGTCGTCACCGCGCTGCCCTACCAGGTGTCGCCGGCGAAGATCCAGGAGCAGGTCGCGCAGCAGATGCGCGCGAAGAAGCTGCCGATGGTCGAGGACATCCGCGACGAGTCCGACCACGCGAACCCGGTGCGCATCGTGCTGGTGCTGCGCTCGAGCCGGGTCGACGTCGAGGCGCTGATGGGGCACCTGTTCGCGACCACCGACCTCGAGAAGAGCTACCGGGTCAACCTCAACGTGATCGGCCTCGACGGCCGGCCGCAGCAGAAGGACCTGAAGACCCTGCTGCTCGAGTGGCTCGCGTTCCGCACCGATACGGTCAAGCGCCGCCTGGTCCATCGCCTCGACAAGGTCGATCGCAGGCTGCATCTGCTCGAAGGCCTGCGGATCGCCTACCTGAACCTCGACGAGGTGATCCGGATCATCCGCACCGAGGACGAGCCGAAGCCGACGCTGATCGCGCGCTTCGGCCTCTCCGAGATCCAGGCCGACTACATCCTCGACACGAAGCTGCGCCAGCTCGCGCGGCTCGAGGAGATGAAGCTGCGCGGCGAGCAGGACGAACTCGAGCAGGAGCGCGCGCGGATCAACGTGATCCTGAAGTCGAAGGCGAAGCTGACCGGGCTGGTGCGCCAGGAGCTGATCGCCGACGCCGAGCGGTTCGGTGACGCCCGGCGCTCGCCGGTGGTCGAGCGTGGCGCGGCGGCGGCGCTGTCGGAGGCCGACCTGGTGCCGTCCGAGCCGGTGACCGTGGTGCTCTCGCGCAAGGGCTGGGTTCGGGCCGCCAAGGGCCACGACGTCGACGCCGCCGGGCTCGCCTACCGCGAGGGCGACGGTCTCGCCGCGGCGGCGCGCGGCAAGAGCAACCAGACCGTGGTGTTCTTCGACTCGACCGGCCGCGCGTACGCAACCGCGGCGCACGCGCTGCCGTCCGCGCGCGGGCACGGCGAGCCGCTGTCCGGCCGCTTCACGCCGCCGGCCGGCGCCAGCTTCGATGCGCTCGCGATCGGCGACGACGCCGCGAAGCTGGTGGTCGCAACCACCCACGGCTACGGCTTCGTGACCCGCTTCGAGGCGCTCGTCGCGCGCAACAAGAACGGAAAGCAGATCGTCTCGCTGACCGACGGCGCGCGAATCCTGGTGCCGGGACTCACGGCCGACCCGGCGCGCGACCGCATCGTGATCGCGACCAGCGCGGGTCACCTGCTGATGTTCTCGGTCGCCGACCTGCCGGAGCTCGACAAGGGCAAGGGCAACAAGCTGATCGAGATCCCGAAGAAGCGCCTCGCCGGCGGCGAGGAGGCGGTCGTCGGCATCGCCGTGATCGCCGAGGGCGGCGCGGTCGTGGTCCACGCCGGCGCGCGCCACATGACGCTCAAGTGGTCGGACCTGGTCGAGTACGGCGGCCACCGCGCGCAGCGCGGGGGACTCCTGCCGCGCGGCTTCCAGCGCGTCGAGCGGATCGAGCCGGTCGAGGGCTGACCGGCGCACGGTCCGCGGACCGACCGACGCGATGCCGCGCGAGCCGCTGCTCGTGGGCCTGCCGCCGCTGGTCGGCCGGGCGCCGCGCGTGCTCGTGCTGGGCTCGATGCCGGGTGCCGCTTCGCTGGCGGCGCGCGCGTACTACGCCCACCCGCGCAACGCCTTCTGGACCCTGGTCGGCGAGCTGACGGGCGTCGATCCCGCCGCGCCCTACCCGGTCCGCGCCGCGGCGCTGGCGGCGGCCGGGATCGCATTGTGGGACGTGATCGGCGCCTGCCGCAGGCAGGGCAGCCTCGATGCCGCGATCGATCCCGCCTCGATCCGGATCAATCCGGTCGGCGAACTGCTCGTTCGCGAGCGCGGCATCGGGCGGATCCTGACCAACGGTGGCCTCGCGTCGCGCCTGTACGCGCGGCACCTCGCGGGCACCCTGCCGCGGCCGGTCGAGCACCGCGCGCTGCCATCGACCAGCCCGGCCAACGCGGCGTGGAGCCTCGCGCGCAAGCGCGCGGCGTGGATCCCTGCCCTCACCGATCCGGGTCCCAGCGCCAGGCACGGCGGCTGACGCGGGCGGCACCAATCGCTGCGCCGCGCGACGAATCCGTTGCGGAGCCCTGTCCACGCCCGTGCCGGACCTCTCGCGCGGGGGTGCCGCGCGTCGCGACCGAGTCACGGCGACGTCTATTCGCGAACCAGTTCGCATGCCTGGGGGTTTTTCCGGCGTCACGGACGCGTGAATCGCAAAACAGTTCTCGGACGACCGCAATGCGGTCGGAAAACACTGTCGGCGACGGTCACGATCCTCGGGAGTGAGCCATGAACGTCGATCGATTCACCCTTCCGACCACCTTCTTCGCCAGCCTCGCCATCGCGTCGACCATCGCCCTGCTCGGCGGGTGCGGGGGCGAAGCTCCGTCCCGGCCCGCCGTCGCCGACCACGCCGGACCCGCCGGCCCGATCGCCGACCGCGTCGTGCCGAGGCCGGATCCGGCCGAATCCTCGGCGGAGCTCCGACGGCTGGTCGCGCGCGGGAACCAGGCCTTCGCCGCGGGCCGTCTGTTCGAGCCGGCCGGTGACAGCGCCATCGATCACTACGCCGCGGCGGTCGCGATCGATCCGGCCGATCCGGCGGTCCGCGAAGCCGTCTCGGACCTGCTGCCGCTGGCCCTGGCGCGGGCGGAATCGGTGATCGTTCGGGGCAGCCGCGCGGACGCGGCGGTGCTGCTCGACCGGATCGATCGGCTCACGCCGGGTTCGCCGGCGATCGGGGCGCTGCGCGGTCGGCTGGCGGCAGCGATCCGCGCCGACGCCGAGGCCGAGGCTGCGGCCGCGGCGCGCCTGGCCGAGGCGAACCCGGAACCCGCGCCATTGACCGACGCCGCGGTCGCGGAGCAGCCGACGACACCCCCGATCACCGTCGACGCGATCGCGCTCGACGTCGCCCCGGTCCGCCCGATCGACCTGGCGGATTCCTCGCGACGCTGAGCCAAGCGTCGTCCCGGTTGCCGGGAGCACGGTCGCCTGCGCCGGGGCCGCGCCCCCCGGTGCGGACGAAGTCGACACGGCTGCTTCGAACGGCTGACACATCCAGCGCCGATCATCCGCGGCCCGCGCGGAGCCGGCGTCGCTCGACCATGTCCACGTCACGTCCTGAGGGGCATCACAGTCTTCCCTCGCTGCTGCTGGGCCTTGTCTGCGCGCTGGGCGGCGCGGCCTGCTCGCGGTCGACCGACCCCACCGGCGCGGACGCGGCCGTCGCGGTCCCGACCACGACCGATGCGACGGCCGATCGGACGGCGACGAATCCGGCCCGCGACCGGCTGGCGCTTGCCGTTTCCGCGTTCCGCGAGGGCCGCCTGTTCGATCCGTCCGGAGACAACGCGCTCGAGCACTACGCCGCGGTGCTTGCGCTCGATGCCTCGAATGCCGCGGCGCGAGAGGCGCTGAGCGACCTGTTCCCGCTCGCGCTCGCGCGCGCCGAGGCCGCGGCCGCCCGTGGCGACGCGGCCGACGCAAGCCGCGTCCTCGAGCTGCTCGCGAGCGTGTACCCGGATTCGGGCGCGGTCGCCTCGCTGCGCGAGCGCCTGCGCGAGCCGGCGACGTCGGCCGTCGCTCGCGAGACGGGAGTCGGGGCGACCCCGGGGACCGCCGCGCCGGATCCGGCGCCGGCCCCGGCATCGATGCTGCCTTCGATCCTGCAGGAATCGTCCGCCGAGGCGCCGAGCCGCGCGCCGATCGCCGCCGCTCCGGCGGAGGTCGCCGAGCGGCCTGCGCCGGTCGAGGCCTACGCCGACACACGGACGCCGGCCCCCGCCGAATCTTCCCCGCCAGCAGGGAATCGCGCGGCGGACGTGGATGCCCGGCCCGCGACCGATCCGGCGACGCCCGCGAACGCGACGAGCCGTGCGCCGACGGCTGCCGCGACGGCCGCTCGCCTGATCGAGCGGGTGCCACCGGACTATCCGCCGATCGCCCGTCAGCGCCGGATCGAAGGCTGGGTCGAACTCGAGTACGTGGTCGACGCGGCCGGCCGGGTGACCGACGTCCGGGTGCTGGGCTCGCATCCGTCCCGGATGTTCGAGGCCGCCGCCGAGCGGGCGCTGCGGCGCTGGCGGTTCGAGCCGGCGATTCGCAACGGGGTTCCGGAGGCATCGGTCGGCAGGACCCGGATCGATTTCACGCTGGGCTGAACGCGCGCCACCGCAGCCGCGCGTGCGCACGCTCCGAAGGCCGACATAATCGGACCTTCGGCGCCGCATGCTCCGCGGGACGGCGCCTTCGATCCGGGATCTGCAATGCGCCGTATCGTTCGCCCGCTGGCCGTCCTGCTCGGCCTGATCCTCGTCCTCGCGCTGGTCGCCGCGCTTGCCCTGTGGCTCGCGATCGCGGCCAGCCGGCCGGTGCTCGATGGCGAGGCCCCTCTGGCTGGACTGGCACGGCCCGCGACGATCGAGCGCGACGCGCTCGGCGTCGCGACGATCCGCGCCGAGTCGCGACTCGACGCCTATCGCGCGCTCGGCTTCGTCCACGCGCAGGAGCGCTACTTCGAGATGGATCTCGCGCGACGGCAGGCCGCGGGCGAGCTTGCCGAGCTGCTCGGGCCGGCGCTGCTCGACGCCGACCTGCGCGTGCGCCCGCACCGGCTGCGCGCGCGCGCGGCGGCCTCGGTCGAGCGGATGGCGCCGGCGCAGCGCGAGCTGCTCGCCGCCTACGTCGCGGGCGTCAACGCCGGAATCGCCGCGCTCGGCGCGCGGCCGTGGGCCTACCTTCCGCTGCGGCAGCGCCCGGCACCGTGGAGCGAGGTCGATTCGGTGCTGGTCGTGCATTCGATGTACCTGATCCTCACCAACGCGGCGAACACCCGCGAGCTGCGCTTCGATGCGATCCGGCGGCACGCGCCGCCAGCGCTTGCGGCCCTGTTCGATCCCGGCCTCGGCCAGAGCCCGCTCGACTTCGCCGGCAGCGAGTGGGACGCGCCGCTCGACGGCGGCGCGCTGCCGGTGCCGCGCCTGCCGCGTGCCGACGAAGTCGACCTGCGCGCGCTCGACCCGGCGCTGTTCGGACGCCGCCACGCGATCTCGGGCGATCTCGTCGCCGGCAGCAACGCGTTCGCGGTCGCCGGATCGCGCAGCGCGACCGGCACCGCGCTGGTCGCGAACGACATGCACCTCGGGCTCGCCGTGCCGAGCCTGTGGTTCCGGGCACGGCTCGAGTTCCCGGACCCCGACGCGCCCGACGGGCGGATCGCGGTGACCGGCGTCTCGCTGCCGGGCGTGCCGGGCATCATCGTCGGCAGCAACGGCCACGTGGCCTGGGGCTTCACCAACAGCTACGTCGATGCCGGCGACTGGGTCGTCGTGCGCTACGCCGACGCCGACCGCACGCGCTACTGCCTCGCCAGCGCCGAGCTGATCGAGGACGGCGAGACGCGGCGCCACTGCACCGAGAGCGCGCCGGTCACCGCGTACCGCGAGTCGATCCGCGTCGCCGGGGGCGAGACGCGCGAGATCGTGGTCCGCGAAACCCGCTGGGGTCCGATCCTCGCGACCGACGCCGACGGCCACGACCTCGCGTCGCTGTGGCTCGGCCATCGGCCCGAGGCGATCGATCTCGGCCTCGCCGAGCTCGAGCGCGTGCGCACGGTCGAGGACGCGATCGCGAAGGTCCAGCGGATCGGCATGCCGCCGCAGAACCTCGTGGTCGGGGATGCGCGCGGCGCGATCGGCTGGACCGTGACCGGCCGTCTGCCGCGACGCCAGGGTTACTTCCCGCGGATCCCGGCGGATTTCAGCGTCGCGCCGAACGTCGGCTGGGTCGGCTGGCTCGACCCCGCCGAGTACCCGGTCCGGATCGCGCCGTCGGGCGGCGCGATCTGGACCGCGAATGCGCGGCTGGTCGGCGGCGCCGAGCTGGCACGACTCGGCGATGGCGGCTACGCGCTCGGCGCGCGCGCGATGCAGATCCGAGACGGGCTCGCGGCGCGCGACCGCTTCGACGAGCGCGCGATGCTGGGCGTCGCGCTCGACGATCGCGCACTGTTCCTCGCGCGCTGGCGCGAGCGGATGCTGGCGGCGCTCGCCAGCCATCCGCGCCGATCCGACCACGGGGCGCTGGAGACGGCGGTACGCGACTGGGGCGGCCGCGCGGCCGCCGGCTCGGCCGGCTACCGCGCGGTGCGCGAGTGGCGCGACGCGGTGGTCGAGTCGGTCGTCGACGGGCTCACCGCGCCGATCCGCGCCGCGCAGCCCGACTTCGAGACGCCGCGCCTCGAGCAGATCGAGGGTCCGGTCTGGCGGATCCTCGAAAGCGAGCCGCCGCACCTGTTGCCGCCGATCTTCGAGGACTGGAATGCCCTGCTGCATGCCGCGATCGACCGCGTCGCGGCGCGACTCGACGCCGGGGACGGCCGGCTCGCGACCTGGGGCGACCGCAACCGCGCGCGGATCCAGCATCCGCTCGCACGCGCGGTCCCGGCGCTGTCGCGCTGGCTCGACATGCCGCGCGATCCGCTCGACGGGGATGCCTTCATGCCGCGCGTCCAGGCGCCGCGCTTCGGCGCCTCGCAGCGGATGGTCGTGAGTCCCGGCCGGGAAGCCGAAGGGCTGTTCCACATGCCGGGCGGCCAGAGCGGCCATCCGCTGTCGCCGTTCTACGGCGCGGGCCACGAGGACTGGGTCGCGGGGCGGCCGACGCCGTTCCTGCCCGGCAAAACCGCCCACTCGCTCGTGCTTCGGCCGTGAGGTCCGCGACGCGGCGTGCCTCGGGCGAGGCCCGACGGTCCGACCAGCGTCGCCGTTCGCCGCGCGCCCGGTCCCTATACTTTCGCGCCCAAGCACTCCCCGGGTCACCGCCATGCCGCAGATGATGAAGGCGCTGGTCAAGCGCGAGGCCACCAAGGGCATCTGGATGGAGGAGGTGCCGGTCCCCGAGATCGGCCCGAACGAGGTTCTGATCAGGCTCGAGAAGACCGCGATCTGCGGCACCGACCTCCACATCTACAAGTGGGACGAGTGGAGCCAGCGCACGATCCGCCCGGGGCTCGTGATCGGCCACGAGTTCGTCGGCCGCATCGTCGAGCTCGGCGCCGGCGTGCGCGGCTATCGAATCGGCAAGCGGGTCTCGGCCGAGGGCCACATCGTCTGCGGCGTGTGCCGCAACTGCCGCGCGGGGCGCCAGCACCTGTGCCCGCACACGGTCGGGATCGGCGTCAACCGTGACGGCGCCTTCGCCGAGTACATCGCGATGCCGGCCTCGAACCTGTGGCCGATCCCCGATCCGATTCCGAGCGAACTCGCCGCCTTCTTCGACCCGTACGGCAATGCCGCGCACTGCGCGCTCGAGTTCGACCTGATCGGCGAGGACGTGCTGATCACCGGCGCCGGCCCGATCGGGATCATCGCCGCCGGCATCGCCAAGCACGTCGGCGCGCGCAACGTGGTCGTGACCGACGTCAACGACTACCGCTTGAAGCTCGCCGCCGACATGGGTGCGACCCGCGTCGTCAACGTCTCGCGCCAGTCGCTGAAGGACGTGATGTCCGACCTCCATCTCGAGGGCTTCGACGTCGGCCTCGAGATGAGCGGCCATCCGCAGGCCTTCAACGACATGCTCGAGTGCATGTACCACGGCGGCAAGATCGCGCTGCTCGGGATCCTGCCCCGCGGCACCGGGGTCGACTGGGACCGGATCATCTTCAAGGGCCTGGTGCTGCACGGCATCTACGGCCGGCGGATGTACGAGACCTGGTACAAGATGACGCAGATGGTGCTGACCGGCTTCCCGCTGCAGAAGGTCCTGACCCACCAGATCCACATCGACGACTTCCAGCGTGGCTTCGACCTGATGGAAGCCGGGACCTGCGGCAAGGTGGTCTGCAGCTGGAACTGATCGCGGCCGGGCGCCGGGATCAGCGCCCGAGCAGGAAGGCAAGCCCCGTCACCGCGAGCGTCCCGCCGACGAAGATCGCATCGGCGAGCCACTGGCGCCCGGGGTCCGCGCGCGCGCCGACCAGATCGATCACCGCCTGGCGCAGCAGGAAGGTGTAGAGCACGAGATACAGGAACGGGATCGCGTGCACCTCGAGCGGGTAGTCGACGGCACGGCGGCCGAACGGCGCGAGGATCAGGTCGATCGTCGCCATGGTCAGCATCGCGCCAAGCGCCGCATTGACGAGCATCCAGCCGACCGCGCCCGGACCGAAGATCACCAGGTAGAAGACCAGATAGACGGTGATCGCGATGCCGCCGTGGATCCACAGGAAGACCGGATCGCCGGTCGCGCCGCTGTATGCGATCAGGAACCCGGATCCCCCGAACATCAGCATGTGGAGGCCGAAGAACAGGTACACGAAGCGCCGCGGCACCAGATCGAAGGCGGCGCCGGGGAATCCCGATTGCCGACGCTCTCTGCGGGGCATCTTCGAGACGGTCAACGGTCGCCCGGGCGCAGACGCTCGATCCAGGCCGCCGTCGGCTCGGGCCGACCGAAGTGCCACCCCTGTCCGAGATCGCAGTCCATCGTCGCCAGGCGAGCGGCCTCGGCTTCGGTTTCGACGCCCTCGGCCACGACGGCGAGCCCGAGCGCGTGCGCGAGGTCGATCATCGACCGCAGCAGGCGCTCGCCCCGGGCGTCGCCGTCGCCGATGTGCACGAACAGCCGGTCGATCTTGAGCTCGGTGGCCGGCAGGTGCTTCAGGTACTGGAACGACGAGTAGCCGCGGCCGAAGTCGTCGAGCGCGATGCCGACGCCGGCGTCGCGCAGCCGCGCCAGCGCCTTCGCGCTCTGCTCGGGATCCTCCATCACCGCGGTCTCGGTGACCTCGAGCACCAGCCGGTCCGGCGACACGCCCCAGATCGCGAGCGCGGCGTTGACCTGTTCCGCGAGCCCGGGATCGGCGAATACCCGCGAGGACAGGTTCACCGCGCATCGAAGGTCCGGCCGCAGCCGGTGCATCGCCGCGAATTCGCGCAGGGCCGCGTTGAGGCTCCAGCGCGTGAGCTCGGGCGCGAGTCCGGCCTGCTCGGCGAGCGGCACGAACCAGCCCGGCGCGATCACGCCGCGGGTCGGATGCGACCAGCGCGCGAGGGCCTCGACGCCGGCCAGCCCGCCACCCGCGATCGTGACCACGGGCTGGAAGGCGATCGTGAACTCGTTGGCGACCAGCGCCCGCCGCAGCTCGTCGACCAGCAGCGGATCCTCTCGCCATTCGTCGGCGACGACCACGCTGTGCCCGCTCGCGATCGCGCGATCGACGGCGGCCGACGCGCGGCGCGCGAGCAGGTCGGCCTCGATGCCGTGGTTCGGGCAGAAGGCCGCTCCGATCGCCAGCGTGACCAGCACGGAATCGCCCTCGATGGCGAGTGGCGTCTCGAACTCGCGCAGGATCCGCTCGGCCGCCAGCTGCCCGTGGGATGGCCCGATCAGCGCGGGCAGGAGGACCAGGAAATCGCGATCGTCGACGTGCACGACCGCATCTCCGGTCCGCAGGCAGCCCTGGATGCGGCGCGCGATCGTTGCGAGCAGGCGATCGGCGAAGCCGAAGCCGAACACGGCGCGGATCTGGCGCACGCGCCGGACGTGGACGTGGAGGACGCCGACCGCAGCGCTCGGAAGGCGCTCGGCGAGCGCGGCTTCCGCGGCGCGCAGGAAGGCCGCATAGGCGTCGATCCCGCTCACACGAAGTACTGGGAGAGGTCCACCGGACAGGCCTCGCGTGGCAGGGCGCGCAGGATCGAGACGCGCTGGCCACCGGGCCCTTCGTGGATCCAGAGATCGAGCTCGGGAAAGGCCGGATCGACGGAGCGGTCCGGTCGCAGGATCACGGTCACGCGTGGGGACAGCCGCCGGGCCGGGTTCTGCGCCTTCACGACCGCCACGTGGCCGGTCGAGAGTTCGACCAGCGATCCGGTCGGGTAGACCCCGAGCGCCTGGCTGAACTGCTCGACGAGCTCCCCCTGGAACAACCGGTCGCGCTCCCGGTAGAGGCTCTGGAGCGCGTGGTGCTGCGACAGCGCCGGGCGGTACGGCCGGGATGCGCACATCGCGTCGTAGCTGTCGACGATGCCGAGCATCCGCCCCATCAACGGGATGCCGAATCCCGAGGTCCCGCACGGATATCCGGAACCGTCGTGGCGCTCGTGATGCGCGCCGATCATCTCCAGCACCTCGTCGCTCGCCCCGCCATCCCGGCGCAGGACCTCGAGGCCGAGCTCGACGTGACGCTGGACCTCGCGCCGCTGGGGATCCGACAGCGGCCCGCCATGGTTGATCGTGGCGGCCTCGATCAGGCTGAAGCCGATGTCCATCAGCAGGCCGCCGCTCGCGAGATCGACCAGCGTCCCTTGCGGCAGCCCGAGGTGCCGGCCGAAGGTCGCCGCCAGTGCCGCGGCATTGAGCGCGTGCGCGTAGGCGTAGGGATCGCGCGCGCGCACCGACTCCAGCCAGAAAAAGGCGTTCGGATTGCGGATCACGCTCGCGACCATCGGCTCGGCCGCCGATTCGATCTCGGCCACCGAGATCCGCCGACCGGCCTTCAGGTCCTCGACCAGACGCACGGCCACGCTGCGCGCGTCCGCGAACACGGCCCTCGCGCGCGGCAGTTCCTCCTCGAGCGGGACCTCGTGCGACTCGTAGCGCTGCACCGGCGGCGGCGCCGGATCCCCGACCCGCCCCCAGCCGAGCCGGAGCAGCACGTTGCGCGGCGTCGGGGCGAGGCTCTTGTCGACATCGATGACCACGTGGGTCGACCAGCGGCGGATCGCGTCGATGTCCTCCGGCGAACCGACCAGCACGCCCTCGAGCGGAAACGGGGTTCCGGCCCATGGTCGATCGAGGCGCGACACGTACATGCCGGGCACGAGGCTGTTGACATGGATCCGGCGTTCCTCGATGGCCACGTCGCGACTGATCCCCCACTGAGGAAATCGAATGCGGAGCACCTCCCGGGTGCCCGTTCGGACACCCGCATTCGGGTGACTGTACAACGCCATCGTCGAACGCGATTGATTGGTGCAGCAATAAGCCCGGACCTCGCACCGCTGGTGGGCACCGAACGGGCGGATGGACACGCCTCGCGCCGCGGCCACGAGGCTGGATTCGCTCGAACCGGGCGGGACATGCCGCAGGATCGGAACCTTACCGTCGCCGGTCGGGCCGCCGCGGGCCCGGCTGGATCGCCGGGCTCGATTCGAGGCCGGCCGGAACCCCCCGGTCGCGCTCGCGCCCGAGCAGGGTCCGCTTGCGCTCGAGACCCCATCGATAGCCGGCCAGCGCCCCGTTGCGCGCGACGACGCGATGGCAGGGCACCAGCACCGCGACCGGATTGGCGGCGCAGGCCGCCGCGACCGCGCGGGCGGCCGTCGGCATCCCCAGCGACACCGCGAGGTCCGAGTAGGTGGTCGTCGTGCCGAGCGGGATCTCGCGCAGCGCCGCCCAGACCCGCGCCTGGAACGCGGTGCCCTTGAGATCGAGCGGCAGATCGACCGCGACGGCCGGCAGCAGCACGCGCTCGCGCACCTGCTCGAGCCAGCCACGAAGGCGTGCCTCGTCGGGCCGCAGGCGGGCGCGCGGAAATGCGCGCGACAGCTCCGCGCGCAGCAGGTCCGGATCCTCGCCGAACGCGATCCGGCAGATCCCGCGCTCGGTCGCGGCGATCAGCATCCACCCGAGGTCGGAGAGCGCGACCCACCACCCGATCTCGGTCGCGCCCGCAAGGCGTCCGGGCGGAAGGCCAAGGCTGCGCGCGGCCGCCGCATAGCCTCGGCCGATCGAGCCGAATCCGGCGTCGAGCACGCGGCGCGTCGCCGGCGACCGCTCCATCGTGGCAGACGCAAGTCGCATCAGGCGCAGCGTCTCCGCGTAGGCCCGCGGCGTCACGCCGAGGCGCGCGCGGAAATCTCGTGCGAGCTGCGCGGCGCCGGTCCCGAGGCCGCGGGCCAGCGCCGCGATCGGGATCGGGCCGTCGGCCGATTCGATCCGGCGGCAGGCATCGATGAGCCGTCGCACCGACCGATCGGCTCGGGACCGCGCGTCGCCGGACTCGCCCGCGAGCCGCGCCACGGCGCCTCCGCGCGCCGGCGAGCGACCGCGGGCGGTCTCAGGGATCGGACCGGGCTCTTCATCGTCGGCCGTTCGATCGCTCGGCATGAGTCGGGGTCTCGGGATGGAGGGTCGACGACGATTGAAACCGATCCGCACCCCGGGCGCTTCCCGATTCCGGACCTCCCGGAACCGCGGCGATCGGCCGCGGCGCCACCGCCGCGGCCCTCTCGCCGGCCGCGGGACACACGTCGCATTGACGACCGGCGAGCGATGCTCTTCGCATGAACGATGCTTCCATCATCATCCGTCGTTCCGCGCGGATGCCCGTGGCCGTTGCGGCCCTCGCGCTGGTCGCGTGCGCCTCGGTGCCGCCGCAGCGCGCGCCCGGCATCGAGCACGCGCTGCCGCTCTCGGTCGCGAAGGAGCAGGCGCACGTCCGCATCGAGGTCCACGTCGATCGAGACGCAGTCGGCGCCGGCGTTCGATTCGCGCCGCCCGAGGTCGAGATCGCCGACGGCGCCCGCCCGGACGGGATCGACGAGTCCTCGGCCCGGCTGGTCGCGAACAACGCGGCCCGCTCGCTGTGCAATGAGCTTGCGCCGTACGTCGAGCTGGTCGACGGGGACGCCGGCGACGCGCTGCGCACGCGGCTGGTCGTGACCGCGATCACGCCGACCAGCCGCGCGGCGGCCGGTGCCTCGGCGCTGGTCGACGTGTTCGTGCCCGGCCCGGCCCGGCTGCCGGCTGGCCTTGGCGCGCTCGCGATCGATGGCGAGGTCCGGGACCCGGAAGACACACCGGTAGCGGCGATCCGCTGGGCCCGCGGCGCCAATCCGGTGACCGACAACGCGCAGCTGTCCGGCATCGGCGATGCGTGGCAACTCGCCGACACCTTCGGCGAGGAATTCGCGCGGCTGCTGTTGCGCGATCCATCGGACCCGGCCCGCGCCCGTCCCGAGCGACGGGCGGCCGAGACCGTGCGCGCGAACCGGAACCGCTGCGCGGAGTGGTTCGGTGCGCTGAATCTCGCGGCCCTCGGCGCCGGGCGTTTCGTTCCGCTCGCGCCCGAGGCGATCGACCCGGGGCCACCGAAGGCACCGGCGGACTGATCCTCGGCGTTCCGGGCACGCGATTGACACGTGTCTAATGATGCGGCAGACTCCCGCCGCATGAATCTGCTGGCCCGCCGCGAACAGGACAAGGAGCGCCGTCGCCTCGAGATCATCCAGGCGGCCGCGGAGCTGGCCTACGGGCGCAGCTGGGACGAAGTCACGATGGCCGCAGTCGCAAGGCACGCCCGGCTGTCGCGCGCGCTCGTCTACCTTTACTTCAAGGACAAGGAAGACCTGCACGCGGCGTTGTGCGCCGAGGCCGGTCGGCTGCTGCACCAGCGATTCGTCGAGGCGGTCGCTCGTCACCGGCTTGGCCGCGACCAGTGCGAGGCGATCGGCCGCGCCTACATGGCCTTTGCCGCCGAGCTGCCGCACTATTTCGAGGCGCTGAGCCGCTTCGAGGCGCGGCCGCCCCGCACCGACGATCCTGGCTCGTCGGACCTTCGCGCGATGCGTGGCGGCGACCGGATCAAGGCGCTGATGGAGGAGGCGATCGAGCGCGGCATCGCCGATGGGTCGATCCGTCCCGACGTCGGCGACCCGCGCGTGGTGGGCGTCGCGCTGTGGGGCATGACCCACGGGATCATCCAGATCGCGAACACCAAGGGCGACGAGCTCGCGCGGCGCGGCGTCAGCGCGTCGAGCCTCGCCGACCAGACCTTCCGGATGCTGGGACGCGCGCTGGCACCGCCCGGGACCACCTGATTTTTTTCGCTGGAGATTGACATATGTCCAGTTTCTCGACGGTCGTCCACACCCCTGGGGTCGATCGGCGCCGACCAGCGCTGCTGCTCGCGGTCGCGATCGGCCTGACCGGCTGCATCGCCGACCCGGCCGCGCAGCCCCCGGGCGCGGCTGGGGACATCGCGCGTCCGGTCGTCGTCGCGCATCCGATCCGGGACCAATCGCTCGCGGTGATCCGTGCCACCGGACGGACCGAGGCCGCCGACGAGCTGGCGCTGTCGTTCAAGGTCGGCGGGGTGATCGAGCAGGTCACGGCCAACGCCGGCGATCGGGTCCGCGCCGGCCAGGTGCTGGCGCGGCTCGACCGCACCGAAGCCGCTGCCGGCGCCGAGCGCGCCGCGCAGGCACTGGCGAAGGCCGAGCGTGATCTGGCGCGCGCCGAGGAGCTGGCCAGCCGCCGCCTGATCGCGCGACGCGAGCGCGACGATGCCGAGACCGCGCGGGAGGTCGCGGCGGCCACGCTGCGTGCCGCGCGCTTCGACCTGGCCTACGCCACGATCACGGCGCCCGCCGACGGGCGCATCAAGCAGCGTCTCGCGCGCGCGGGCGAGATCGTTGCGGCGGGCCAGCCAGTGCTCACGCTCGCGGCCGAGGGTCGCGGCTGGGTGGTCAAGGCCGCGCTGGCCGATCGCGAGGCGCTCCGGCTCGAGGTCGGCGATCCGGCCGAGGCGACCGCGGACGCACGCCCCGGCGAGCGCTTCGCGGCGCGGGTCGCCCGGATCGGGGGCGCTGCCGATCCGGCGACCGGCACGGTCGAGGTCGAGTTCGCGGTCGAGGATCCCGGCGGCCGTCTGCTGAGCGGGCTCGTGACGCGGATCGAGGCACGCCCGGCAGGCACCGCATCGGCGCTTGCGATCCCGGTCGCCGCGCTGGTCCGCGCCGACGGCGCGGTCGGCGAGGTCCGGCTGGTCGAGCGCGATCGAGCGGTCGCGCGCGAGGTCGTGCTCGGCCCGATCGCCGGCGAGCGCGTGCTGGTTCGCGATGGCCTCGCGCCCGGGGACCAGGTGATCGTCGCCGGTGCCGCGTGGGTCGATCCCGGCGCCGCCGTGCGCATCGTCCCGCGCTGAGCGCCCGCCCGCCCCTGTCCGTCACCGCCGCACCGAAGGAGCCCTCCGATGACCCCGTGGTCGTTCGCGGTCGAACGCTGGCAGTTCACGCTGCTGTTCTTTGGACTGCTGGTCGCGCTCGGGCTGTGGGCGTTCCAGTCGATTCCGCGCCAGGAGGACCCGTCCTTCCCGATCCCGGTCACCAGCGTGATCGTGGTCTTCCCCGGAGCCGACCCGGCGGACGTCGAGCGGCTCGCGGTGCGGCCGATCGAAGATGCGATCGCCGAGCTCGACGACGTCAGCGACATCCGCTCGACCAGCGAGGACGGCCTCGGCGTGATCCGGGTCGAGTTCGACTGGTCGACCGATCCCGACCGCAAGTACGACGAGGTCGTGCGCGAGATCAACGCGATCCGCGGCGACCTGCCCGCCGAGATCGGCGACATCACCGTGCGCAAGACCAATCCGGGCCTCGTCAACATCGTGCAGTACGCGCTGGTCGCCGACACGCTCGATCCACGCGCGCTGCGGCGCCTCGCCGAGGATCTCGAGGAGACGCTCGAGACGGTCCCGGGCATCCGGCGCGCCGAACGCTGGGCGGTGCCGGAACCCGAGGTCCGCGTCGCGCTCGACCTGCCGCGGCTCGCCGCGCTCGGTCTCGACGTCGGCACCGTCGCGGCCGCGGTCGAGGGCGAGGGACGCAGCATCCCCGGCGGCGCGGTCGACGTCGGTGAGCGTCGCTACAACGTCCGCACGACCGGGGACTACGGATCGGTCGAGGACGTGGCGGCCACCGTGGTCGCCTCGCGGGACGGCCGCCGGATCCGGCTCGGCGACGTCGCCGAGGTGCGCTGGGCCACCGAGGAACCGCTGCATCTCGGCCGCTGGAACGGGCGACGCGCGGCCTTCGTGACCGCCAACATGAAGGACGGGCAGTCGATCTTCGCGGTCCAGCGCGCGCTCGACGCGCGGGTCGCCGAGTTCCGCGCCCGCCTGCCGGACGGCGTCGAGCTCCATCTCGGCTTCGAACAGGCGCGCAACGTCGCCGATCGCCTGGGACGCCTCGGCAAGGACTTCCTGATCGCGATCGCGCTGGTCTCGATCACGCTGCTGCCGCTCGGTCTGCGCGCCGCCGGCATCGTGATGGTCGCGATCCCGCTGTCGCTCGCGATCGGCGTTGCCGGGCTGTGGTTCCTCGGCTACTCGCTGAACCAGATCTCGATCGCCGGATTCGTCGTCGCGCTCGGGCTGCTGGTCGACGACGCGATCGTCGTGGTCGAGAACATCGCGCGACGACTGCGCGACGGGCTCGACCGAACCCGCGCCGCGATCGCGGGCACCGGCGAGATCGCGCTCGCGGTGGTCGGCTGCACCGCGACGCTGGTGTTCGCTTTCCTGCCGTTGCTGAACCTCCCGGAGGGCGCCGGCAAGTTCACGCGCGGCCTGCCGCTCGCGGTGGTGCTGACGATCCTGGCCTCGCTGCTGGTCGCGTTCACGGTGGTCCCGTTCCTCGCCAGCCGGGTGCTGCCGCGCGACGCCGACCCGGAAGGCAATGCCGCGCTGCGCGCGGTGCGGCGCGCGATCCACGCGCTGTACCAGCCACTGATGCGGCGCGCGCTGGCGCGCCCGAAGGCGACGCTGGCGCTGGGGCTCGCGCTGTGCGGCGCGAGCCTCGCGCTGGTGCCGGCGATCGGCTTCTCGCTGTTCCCGGCCGCCGACAAGCCGCAGTTCCTGGTCACGATCCGCGCGCCGGAAGGCGCCTCGCTCGCCGCCACCGACCGCGCGCTCGCGTTCGTCGAGACCGAGCTCGCGCGCCACCCTGAGGTCCGCCACGCGATGGCCAACCTCGGCCGCGGCAACCCGCAGGTCTACTACAACGTGTTCCCGCTGGAGCGCCGCACCAGCACCGCCGAAGTCTTCGTGACGATGGACCGCTGGCGCGAGCGCGAGGGCGTCGCGCTGCTCGATGCGCTGCGCCGCACCTTCGACGCCTATCCGGACGCCCGGATCGTGGTCCGCCGCTTCGAGAACGGCCCGCCGATCGAGGCGCCGATCGCGGTCCGGATCTTCGGGCGCGAGCTCGCCGAGCTCGAGCGGCTGGCCGCCGAGGTCGAACGGATCGTCGCCGCCACGCCCGGCGCGCGCGACGTCGTGAACCCGGTACGCCTGCCGCGGATCGACCTCGATCTCGGCATCGACCTCGATCGGGCCGGGCTCCTCGGCATCGCCTCGATCGACATCGACCGCACCACGCGGCTCGCGATCGCGGGGTTGCCCGCCGCGACCTTCCGCGAATCGGACGGCGACGCCTTCCCGGTCGTCCTGCGGCTGCCGAACGACGGCAGCCCGCGGCTCGCGGCGCTCGACGATCTGCGTTTCGCCAGTCGGACCACCGGCGCCGCGGTCCCGCTCGCGCAGATCGGCGAGCCACGATTCGTCTCCGGCCCCAACCGGATCGAGCGCTTCGACCGCGAACGGCTCGTCACCGTGACCGCCTTCGTCGCGGAGGGCTCGGTCACCAGCCGCGTCACCGCGGACGTGCGCGAACGGCTCGCGGCCCTCGACCTGCCGCCCGGCTACCGCATCGACTTCGGCGGCGAGGCGCAGGCCGCGGCGCGCAGCCTCGCAGGTCTCGGCACCGCGGTGCTGATCGCGGTGTTCGGAATCCTCGCGATCCTGGTGCTGGAGTTCGGCTCGTTCCGCTCGGTGCTGATCGTCGCCGGCGTGATCCCGTTCGGCGTGCTCGGCGGCCTGGTGGCCCTGTGGCTCTCGGGCTACACGCTGTCCTACGTCGCGATCATCGGCTTCGTCGCGCTGATCGGCGTCGAGATCAAGAGTTCGATCCTGCTGGTGGACTTCACCAACCAGCTCCGGCGACAGGGCATGGCGCTGCGAGAGTCGATCGAGCGCGCCGCCGAGATGCGCTTCCTGCCGATCCTGCTGACCTCGGCCACGGCGGTCGGCGGGCTCACGCCGCTGGCGCTCGCCGACAGCGCGCTGTACTCGCCGCTCGCGGTGGTGATGATCGGCGGACTGATCGCCTCGACCCTGCTCGCCCGGATCGTGACGCCGGTGATGTACCTGCTGCTGCCGCCGGATCCGGGGCAGCACGAGTCGCGGGCGCCATTCGAGCCGGACGCCGCGCCGGGGGCCGCGGCCGCCGCCTGAAGTCGCGCTGAGCCGCCAGCGACCGTTCATCGCATGTCCGCGCGCCGCGCGCTGGCCTGCGCGAGAATTCCGGCATGCGACCACCCCCTCGCCCCGCGCCGCTCGCGGCCGTCGCCG
>PVBP01000013.1 GCA_002995625.1 Lysobacteraceae bacterium
GCTCACCGCGCTGCTGGTCGGCGGCCCGACCCGCGCGGTGCCGTATGGCGCGGCGGCGATCGACGCGCTGCTGGCGACGATCGGGCGCTCGCAGGCTGGCGGCAGCCTCGTCGTCACCGCCTCGAGGCGCACGCCGCCCGGGATCATTCGTGGCCTGCGCGCGGGGCTCGAGCGGACCGGCGGCACCCTCTGGGCGGGCGACGCCGACGGACCGAATCCCTATCCCGCCGTGCTCGGCGCCGCCGACCGGATCGTCGTCACCGCGGATTCGGTCAACATGGCATCGGAGGCCTGCGCCTCCGGCCGGCCGGTCTTCCTCTGCGCGCCCGACGGCGTGCGCGGCAAGCTCGCGCGTTTCCATGCGTCGCTGGTGGCCGGCGGGCACGCACGCTGGCTGACCGCGGCGCCCGAGACCTTCGAGCCGGTGCCGCTGGTCGAGCTGCCGGCGGTCGCCGCCGAAGTCCGGCGGCGATTCCTGGCCTCGCGGCCGGCGCGGGCCGAACGAGCGACCCTCGAAGCGCCCGGCCGGCCGTGACTCACGGTGACGGCGGCCAGGTGTAGCCGGCGGCGAAGCCGAGCGGCAGCTCGAGCGCCCACCAGCCGAGGAAGAACGCGGTCCAGACCACGAGGAACACGACCGAGTAGGGCAGCATCGTCGCGACCACCGTGCCGATGCCGGCCGACTGCACGTACTTGCGGCAGAACAGCACGATCAGCGGGAAGTACGGCAGGAGCGGCGTGATGATGTTGGTCGACGAGTCGCCGATGCGGTAGGCGGCCTGGGTCACGTCCGGCGAGACGCCGAGCTGCATCAGCATCGGCACGAAGATCGGCGCGAGCAGCGCCCACTTGGCCGAGGCCGAGCCGATCAAGAGGTTGGTGAGGCCGGTGAGGCCGATGATCCCGACCATCGTCACCATGTTGTGGAGCCCCGCGGCCTTGAGCCACTCGGCCCCCGACAGCGCCAGCAGCGCGCCGAGGTTCGACTGGGTGAAGGCGTTGATGAAGTGCGCCGCGAAGAACGCCATCACGAGGTAGTAGCCGAGTCCGCTCATCGCCTTCGACATGCCGGCGATCACGTCGCGGTGGGACCTGAACACGCCGGTCACCGCGCCGTAGACGATGCCGGGGACGAGGAACAGGAAGAAGATCAGCGCGACGATCGACTGCATCAGCGGCGCGTCGGTCTGGGTCAGCCCGTTCGGCGGCGTCGGCGACCGCCACGGCGAGCCCTCGGGCAGCGCGGTCAGCACCACCAGCGCGAGCCCGCCGAGCATCGCCGCCATCGCGAGCGAGAGGCCCAGCTTCTCCTTCGGCGCCAGCGGCTCGAGCGTCGGCATGCCGCTCATGTCGCCGTCCACCGGCGTGGTGCGCTTGAGGTACGGCTCGACGATCCGGTCGGTGACGAACCAGCCGAGGAACACGATCAGCACCGACGAGCCGACCGCGAAGAAGTAGTTGTTGAGCGAGCCGACCTCGGCGCTCGGCTCGATGATCCGCGCCGCGCTGGTCGCGATGCCGGACAGGAGCGGGTCGATGCTGGTCGGCACGAAGCAGGCCGAGAAGCCGCCCGAGACGCCGGCGAAGGCGGCCGCGAGGCCCGCCAACGGATGGCGCCCGGCGGCGTAGAAGATCACCGCGCCGAGCGGGATCACCAGCACGTAGCCGGCATCGACCGCGGCGTGCGACAGCAGCCCGACCGCGACCACCATCGGCGTCAGCAGCTGGCGCGCGGTCACGCCGAGGATCGCGCGCAGGCCCGCGTTGATCATCCCCGAGGCGTCGGCGACGCCGATGCCGAGCATCGCGACGACCACGGTGCCGAGCGGCGGGAAGTTGATGAACACGCGCCAGAAGTCGGCCATGAACTTGGCGATCGCGTCGCCCGCGAGCAGGTTGTTGATGACCAGCGTGTTGCCGCTGCGCGGATCGATCACGTCGAAGGCCATCGACGACATCCACCACGACAGCAGCCAGACCAGCAGCATCAGGCTCGCGAACAGGAGCGCCGGATCGGGTAGCCGGTTGCCGGCGCGCTCGATCCAGCCGAGCACGCGCGTCAGGGTCGAATCGGCCGGCGCGGCGGCGATGGCTTCCTGGTTCATGGGCCCTCCCGAGGGCGTGACGAAACGATGAAGGCTGCGAGTGTACGAATCCCGCGGCGCGGCGCGGAGCGCACCGGGGCCGCGCGGCGCGGCGTCGGACTGCGGCGCATGGCTCAGGCCCCGACCGCGCGGTGCGCCCGCATCGACTCGAACGCGGCGGCGGCCGGCAGCGCGGGCGAGACCAGGAAGCCCTGGATCGCCTCGATCCCGCACTCCTCGGCAAACGCGGCCTGGGTCTCGCGCTCGATCCCCTCGGCGACCACGCCGAAGCCGAGGCTGTGCGCGAGCTGCGCGAGGCCGCGAACCAGCGCCGCGTCGCGCGGGTCGCGGTCGGCGCGGCGCAGGAAGCTCTGGTCGAGCTTGATCGTGTCGACCGGCAGTTCGCGCAGGTGCGCGACCGACGAGTAGCCGGTGCCGAAGTCGTCGAGGCTGATCCTGACCCCGGCGGCGTGCAGTTCGGCGAGGTTGCGCTTGCAGGTGTTGTAGTCGCCGAGCGCGGCCGACTCGGTCAGCTCGACCGCGATCTGCGAGGTCGGCAGCGCGCGGGCTTCCAGCGCGTGCAGGACCTCGGTCGCGAGCGTGCGTGACTCGAGGCTCGCGGCGCTGACGTTGACCGCGATCCGCGGCACCCGGACCCCCTGCTCGCGCCACGCCGAGATCGCGTCGAGCGTCAGCGCCAGCGCCTCGCGATCGAGCGCGGTCGCGAGGCCGAAGCGTTCGATCGCGTCGAGGAAGCGGTTCGAGCCGATCTGGCCCTCGTCCGGGTGCTGCCAGCGCACCAGCGCCTCGAAACCGACCAGCTGGCGCCCGCGGGTCGAGACGATCGGCTGGTACAGCATCTCGAACTCGCGGCGCTCGATCGCCGCGCGCAGCCCGCGCAGGGTCACGACCCGGTCGGTGCGCTGGGTCGGCGCGTGTTCGGTGTCGACGAGCCGCGCGCCGCCGGCGCGGCGCGCCTGCTCGCAGCCGCTGACCGCGCGGGCCAGCACCGGTGCGAGGTCCTCGTCGCCGACGAACGCGGCGAGCCCGGCCGAGGCCAGCACGTCGTGCTGCGGCAGCGTCGCGTCGAGCACCGCCTCGATCGCCTGCAGCGCGGCGCGCGCGAGTTCCCGGACCTTCTCGGCATCGCCGGACAGCACGACCACGAAGCGTTCGCGCTCGAGCTCGGCGACCCGGTCGGCGCCGAAGTCCTGGCACAGCCGGTTCGCGATCAACCGCAGGCTGCGCTCGAACCTTGCGCGCGGCACCTGCGCGGCCGCGCGCTCGAGGCCGTCGAGCTCGATCACGACCAGCGCGCCGACGGTGCCGCGCATCGCCGGCCACAGCTCGTTCAGGCGAACGCGGTTCGCGAGGCCGGTGATCGGGTCGAAGCGCAGCAGCGTGGCGAGGCTGGCCTGCGCATCCTCGGCGCGCTGGCGCTCGACCTCGAACAGCGAGATCGCGAGCGCGATGCCGGCGATCGCGAATCCGATCAGGTCGAGGGTCATCACCGCCTCGGTCGAGACCAGCGGCTGCGGCGAATCGGCCGAGGCCAGCATCGCGACGAAGCCGAGCTTGAACAGCCCGAACGCGAACAGCGCGCCGCCGGTGAGGCGCAGCGCGCCACCGAACAGGAACAGCCGCAGGCCGCAGACGATGTAGGTCGCGCCGAGCAGCACGAACAGCCACGCGAGCCGCCGGACCATCGCGACCTCGTCGTTGCCGGGCGCGGCGGCGTAGCCGGTCGCGAGCAGCACGCCGAGCAGCGCGGCACCGCCGACCACGCCGATCTCGAGCACGCGGGACGGTCCGCGGTCCTCCCGGATCCACAGGGTGCCGAGCACCAGCCACGCCATCTGCGCGTGGGCCGCGCCGAGCGCCAGCGCCATCGCGACGAAGCGGCCGGGCTCGTCGACGGCGGCGCCGCTGGTCGCGAGCGCGAACGACCAGCCGGCGCCGATCACGTAGACCAGCATCGCGCCGAAACTCGCCGCCCACAGGCGGAAATGCGGCCGCGGCTGGCCGCGCCAGTGATACGCGAACAGCACGCACAGGAAGGCCGCGACCAGCGCCTGGCCGATCGTGGTCAGGGCGATGAAGGTCAGCTCGGGCGTGCTGGCGGGGTCGATCATCCGGTGCTCCGGCGAAACTCGCGTGGCCGCGACGAACCGCTCGGCACGTCAGCGCCGCTCGAAGCCCTGCTGGCCGCGGATCTTCGGCGCCGGGACGCCGCGCGGCTGGCGCTTCTCGGGCGGCTTGACCTTGAACGCCAACTCCGCGGCGTCCGCGCCCTGCGAGAGCTCGATCCGGTAGTCGCCCGGCAGCGCCATCAGCCGATGGCCGAGGCGGACCGATTCGGCGACCGGGGTCTTCGAGCGGTTCGGACTCGCGCGCTCGGCCTCGGGCAGCTTCGCGAGCCTGGCCTGCTCGGCCGCGAGCGCGAGTTCGCGGTCGACGAACAGGTCCCAGCGCCAGCTGTTGATGCCGCGCCGCGCCTGCTGGCGCGTGGCAAGGACGGGGTTGCCGTCGCCATCGAGCACCCGGATCGAGACCTCGCCGTCGCGCGCCGCCCAGTACGGCACCGTGAGGTTCGGGGAGTCGGCACGGAAGCGTCCGCGCGCGGATTCCGGATGCGCCCAGGCCGGCTCGAGGAACAGCGGGTCGAAGGGATCGCCGCGATGCCAGCGTGGCGGGCGCGAGCGCCAGTTGCGGCTCGCCTGGACGTCCTCGACCGGGAACGCATGCAGCGCCTTCGCGCGCACCGCCGGCGTCAGCTCCTGGATCGGCAGCACGTCGGCGACCCAGACGCTGCGGCCGTGCGTGCCGATCACGAGCTCGCGCTCGCGCGGGTGCACGACCATGTCGTGCACCGGCGACGGCGGCAGGCCCTGCTGGAACGACGCCCAGCTCGCGCCGCGGTCGAGCGAGACGTAGACGCCCTTGTGCGTGCCGACGTAGAGCACCTCGGGATTGACCGGGTCCTCGCGGACCACGTTGACCGGTTCGGCCGGCAGGCCGCGGGACAGGCTCCGCCAGCTGCGGCCGAGGTCCTCGGTGACGAAGACGTGGGCGTCGATGCGGTCGTCGCGGTACGGGGTCAGCGAGACATAGGCACGGTCCCGCTCGTGGGCCGAGGCGTGGACGCGGCTGACCCACGCGCGCGGCAGTCCACGCGAGACGTTGCGCCACGTCGCGCCGCCGTCGGCCGTCACCTGGACGTTGCCGTCGTCGGTCCCGGCCCAGACGAGGCCGAAGGCGAGCGGCGATTCGGACAGCGTCGTGATCGTCGCGAACGGCGTGTCGCCGCGCTCGCGGGCGGTGCTGAGATCGGGGCTGATCGGCTTCAGCGTGCGCCCGCCGTCGAAGGCGCGGAACACGCGGTTGGCGCCGAAGTAGACGATGTCCGGGTTGTGCGGCGACTTGATCACCGGCGTCTGCCAGTTGAAGCGCAGCGGCGGCTCGCCGAAGGCCGGCCGCGGCCGCACCTCGCCGGCGTTCGTGCCGGAGCGGGAATAGAAGCCGAACTGGAAGCCGGTGATGAGGTTCCGGTTGTCGGTCGGATCGACCGCGATGTACATGCCGTCTCCGCCGCCGATGAACTGCCAGTCGTCGCCGCGGTCGGGGCGGGCGCGCGAGCTGCCGCGCAGCGTGCCGTTGTCCTGGGTGCCGGCATAGACGTTGTACGGATCGGCCATGTCGACCGCGACCGCGTAGACCTGCGCGACCGGCTGCGCGTCCATCCGCTGCCAGGTGGCGCCGCCGTCGTAGGTGACGTCGACGCCGCCGTCGTTGCCGAGGATGATCCGGCGCGGGTTCGCGGGGTCGATCCAGATCGCGTGGTGGTCGACGTGCACGCTCTGGCCCTCGAATCGCGACCAACTGCGGCCGCCGTCGGCGCTGGTGATGACCGGCACCCCCAGCGCGAACACGCGCTCTGGATCGTCGGGCATCACCTTGATCTCGCCGAAGTAGAAGCCGTAGGTGAAGGTCACGTCGCGCAGCGGCTCCGCGTGCGTGCGCCGCCAGGTCGCGCCGGCGTCGTCGCTGCGGTAGACCTCGAGTCCGCGGTGGTCGGCCTCGAACAGCGCGGCGTTGGCGTCGCGCAGGCGCTCGGCGATGCCGGCCGGGGTGATCTCGTTGCGCTCGACCATCGCGATCAGGCGCTCGGCGTCGAGCGAATCGTCGAGGTCGCTCGCGCGGATGAAGCCCTCGATCTCGTCCGGGTCCTGGCGCAGGAACTCCTCGCGGCTCATCGTGCGCAGCGTGCGCGCCGAGATCGGCCGGTCGCCGAGGTCCTGCTGGTCGGGCGGCGCCGGGTCGAAGTTGTCGACGCTGGCGTAGAGCGTGTCCGGGCGGCTCGGCGCGATCGCGATCCCGACCCGGCCCATGTTCGGACCGTACGGCAGGCCGGCGGTGAGCTTCGTCCAGGTGTCGCCGCCGTCGGTCGACTTCCAGATGCCGGTGCCGGGCCCGCCCTCGCGGAACTCCCACGGCCGGCGCAGGCGGTCCCACATCGCGGCGTAGACCACGTCCGGATCGCGCGGATCGAGCACCAGGTCGCTCGCGCCGGTGGTGTCGTTGGCGCCCTTCAGCACGTGCGTCCAGGTCCGGCCTCCGTCATCGGTGCGGAACACGCCGCGCGGTCCGCCCGGCGTCCACAGCCGCCCGATCGCGGCGACGAAGACGCGGTCCGGGCGGGTCGGGTCGATCCGCACGCGCGCGATGCGATCGACCTCGTCGAGCCCCGCGTGCTGCCAGGTCCTGCCGCCATCCGCGGAGCGGAAGACGCCCATCCCGCCATAGGAGCTTCGGGAGGAGTTCGGCTCGCCGGTGCCGTACCAGACGACCTCCGGACGGGTCGGATCGACCGCGAGATCGCCCGAGATCGAGGTCGGCAGGGTGTCCGAGACCGGCTCGAAGGTCGTGCCGTTGTTGGTCGTCTTCCAGAGCCCCCCGGAGGCGTAGGCGACGTAGAAGCCGTAGGGATCGCCCGGGATCGGCTCGACGTCGACGACGCGGCCGCCCTGGATCACCGGGCCGATGTTGCGCCACGCGAGGCCGTGGAACGGCGATTCACGATCGAGTCGCTGGTGCTCGGCCCAGGCGGCCCAGCGGTCGGCGGCGGTCGCGGGACCGTCCTTCGCATCCGCCATCGCTCCGATCAGCAGGCAAGCGCCCGCCACGGCGACCCGCGCGCCCCAGCATCCCGATCCGGCCATCGACTCCCCTCCTTCGATCGTCGCGCGAAGATAACCGCTCCGGCGCGGCCGCGCCCGTCCGGCGCGACCTGCGCTCGTCGCATCCGGGCTAGACTCCCCGGGCACGTCGGGCGCGAGCCCGCCAGCCTGCGCAGGGCGATGACCACGGAGCGCGACGCCTACGCCACCCAGCCGATGACGAGCCTGTCGCGCCGGGATCTCGGCGCCGGGCACGCGTGCCTGGTCGTGATCCGCGGCGGCGAGCTCGGCGCGCGCGCCGACCTCGCCGACGTCGATCTCGTGATCGGGCGCGCGCCCGGCAGCGGCTTCCGGCTCGACGACCCGGGGGTCTCGCGCCAGCACTGCCGGATCTGGCGCGACGGCGACGGCTGGCGCCTGCGCGACCTCGGATCGACCAACAAGACCTTCGTCAACGGCGCGCCGGTGGACGAGGTCGAACTGCGCGACGGTGACCGCATCGGCGTCGGCGACACGGTGTTCAAGTTCGTGCGCGCGGGCTCGGTCGAGGAGCGCTACCACCAGCAGCTCTACGAGCTCGCCAGCATCGACGGGCTGACCGGCCTCTACAACCGGCGCAAGTTCCGCGAACTGCTCGAGCAGGCGCTGCTCAAGACCCTCGAGTCCGGCGCGCCGCTGTCGCTGGTGTTCGTCGATCTCGACCACTTCAAGCGCATCAACGACACCCACGGCCACCAGACCGGCGACGAGGTCCTGCGCGGCGTCGCAGAGGTCGTGCGCGCCCGGCTGCGCGAGGGCGACGTCGCCGGCCGCCTCGGCGGCGAGGAGTTCGCGGTGTTCCTGCCGGAGACGCCGATCGCGATCGCGGCGGACTGGGCCGAGGGCTTGCGCGCCGCGGTCGCGGCCGCGCGCCATCGGATCGAGGCGCTGGACCTGGCCGTGACCGTCAGCCTCGGCGTCGCCGCATGGCGTCCGGAGCGACCGACCAGCGCCGACCTGATGCGCGCCGCCGACGAGCAGCTCTATGCGGCCAAGGCCGCGGGTCGGGATCGGATCGCGGTCGCCGGCGGCGTCACCCGGCCCGCGCCGCGATGACGAACAGGGCGATGACGCAGCCGAAGCCCGCGGTCCACGCGAGGCTGCGGGCCGTCGCCCAGTCGGCGAGGTAGAAGCCCCCGTACGCGAGTCGGGCGACGATGAAGCCGACCGCGAGGGCGTCGACCCGCGCCGGGTCGGCGCCGCTGACGCTCGCGATGATCACGCCGGCCGCGAACGGCGCGAAGGCCTCGAAGCCGTTCTGGTGGGCCCAGTATGCCCGCTTGCGGAAGCCCCTGACGTCGGCGTTCGCGAAGTCACGCGGCCGATGGTTGTCGTATCCGGGACCGGCGCCTTTCGCGATCCCGACGAACAGATACGGCAGCAGCGCCGCGGCGAGGACGCACCAGTAGGCGAGGGTCATGGGCGGATCCGGCGGAACGGGCGGCCGATTCTCGGACGCCGGTCCGCATTCCGCCACCGGCCGCATCCCTCCCGCCACGCGCCGCCGCCTGCGGCCGCGCGGTCGCGGCCCGTGTTCCTTGCGCACTCTCGACCGGCCGTCCTACAATCCCGCGGCTTTGCAACAGCCGGTACCGTCCGTGGTCCCGACTTCCCGAAACGCCCGACGGGCCGCGCTGGCGCTGCCGCTCGGCCAGTTGGTGATCGGCGTGTCCGGCGCCCTGGCGCTGATGGTGTTCTCCGCGTCCGCCGCGCTCGGCTTCCTCGCCGGTGCGGCGGTCCTCGCGGCCGGGTTCCTCGCGTTCGGCTGGCGCACCGCGCTGGTGCCGTCGGTCCCGACCGGGCCAGGCGCCTTCGGTCGGCTGTTGCTGGGCGTCGGATTGAAGTGGTTGGTCATCGCGGCTGGACTGGCGCTTGCGCTGTCGGCCGACCGGCTCGAGCCCCTCGCGGTGCTCGCCGGGGCGGTGGCCGGCTATCTCGCGTATCTCCTTTGCCTGCCGTGGTTGCTTCGATGAGTGCGGCCTCCCTGTTCCTCCCGCTGGTCGGCGGCGACAGCCCCAGCGAGTACGTCAGCCATCACCTGAAGCACTTCGCCCAGCCGATCGGACAGGGCGGTTTCTGGACCGTCCACGTCGACAGCCTGCTGGTCTCGGTCGTGATCGGGATTCTCGGCATCGGTCTCTTCTGGTGGATGGGCCGCAAGGCGACCGCCGGCGTCCCCGGCAAGTTCCAGGCCTTCATCGAGCTCGCGGTCGAGTTCATCGACGGCCAGGTCCGCGACGTCTTCCACGGCGACCGCCGCTTCGTCGCGCCGCTGGCGCTGACGATCTTCGTCTGGATCTTCCTGATGAACGCGCTGAAGCTGCTGCCGGTCGATCTCGGTCCGGGGGTCGCGAAGGGCGCGTTCGGGCTCGAGTACTTCCGCCTCGTCCCGACCACCGACCTCAACATCACGCTGGCGATGAGCACCACGGTGCTGCTGCTGATGTTCGCGTTCGCGATCAAGGCCAAGGGCGGCTTCGGCTTCGTCGCCGAGCTCTTCACCGCGCCGTTCCACGCCCACAACCCGCTGGTCAAGGTCGTGCTGGCGCCGGCCAACTTCGGCCTCAACGTGATCGAGTACCTGTCGAAGCCGGTGTCGCTCGCGATGCGTCTGTTCGGCAACATGTACGCCGGCGAGCTCGTGTTCCTGCTGATCGCGCTGCTCTACATGGCCGGCGGCCAGTTCCTGTTCGGCGACGGCGCGACGCTCGGCAGCCAGGCCGGCGGCCTGCTGGCCTTCCTCGGCGGCGTGCTCGCCGGCGCCGGCTGGTCGATCTTCCACATCCTGGTGATCTCGCTCCAGGCCTTCATCTTCATGATCCTCACCGTCGTCTACCTGTCGATGGCGACCGAGGCGCACTGACCCCCTTTCCGCACCCACCACCGTTCAACACCTTTCCACGAGGACCACACCATGGAAGCTGCGATTCCCGCCCTGCTCGCCCAGATCCAGGCCTACACCGCGCTCGGCATCGGCATCATCATCGGCCTCGGCGCGCTCGGCGCCTGCATCGGCATCGGCATCATGGGCTCGAAGTTCCTCGAGAGCGCCGCGCGCCAGCCGGAGCTGGTGCCGATGCTGTCGGGCCGCATGTTCCTGCTCGCCGGCCTGATCGACGCGGCGTTCATCATCGGCCTCGCGATCGCGCTGTTCTTCGCGTTCGCGAACCCGCTGCTCGGCGCGATCGCCGGCGCCTGATCGCGTTGCGTTCGCGCGCGGACCGCGTCCCGCCCCGGCGGGGCGCGGCCGCCGGGCCGCGCAACCGACCTGGAGTCACGCCATGACCCTCAACGCCACCTTCATCGGCCAGTTCATCGCGTTCGCGATCCTGATCTGGTTCTCGTACCGGTTCGTGTGGCCGCCGCTGGTCCTCGCGATCGAGGAGCGGCAGAAGAAGATCGCCGACGGCCTCGCCGCCGCCGACCGTGCCCGCAAGGAGCTCGCGGACGCCGACGCGCGCGTCGCCGACGAGATCCGCAAGGCCCGCGTCGAAGCCAGCGCGATCGCCGACCGCGCCCAGAAGCAGGCGGTCGAGATCATCGAGAAGGCCAAGCAGGACGCGATCGCCGAAGCGGCGCGCCAGCGCGCCGCCGCCGAGGCCGAGATCGAGAACCTGAGCTTCAAGGCGCGCGAGATCCTGCGCCAGCAGGTCGCCGAGCTCGCGGTCAAGGGCGCGGAGAAGATCCTCGCCCGCGAGATCGACGCCGCCCGCCACCGCGACCTGCTCGACGCCCTCGCGAAAGAGATCTGACCGATGGCCACCAGCAGCCTGACGATGGCCCGACCCTACGCCCGCGCGGCCTTCGAGACCGCCCGGGACACGGGGACCCTGGCCGAGTGGGATCGCGCGCTCGCGTTCGCGGCGGCCGCGGCCAGCGTGCCGGAGGCCGCGCGCGCGCTCGGCAATCCGCGGCTCGCGGCCGCGGACCTCGTCTCGCTCCTGCTGCCGCCGGGCACCAGCGCCGACGCGCCGTTCGGGCGCTTCGTCGCGATGCTCGCCGAGAACCGCCGGATCGCATTGCTCCCCGAGATCGCCGGGCTCTACGCGGCGCTGCGCCGCGAGCACGAGGGCGTGGTCCGCGCCGTCGTCACCAGCGCGGTGCCGCTCGACGAGTCGCAGCGCGCCGCGATGGCGGCCGCGCTCGAGCGCCGTTTCGGCCGCCGCATCGAGATCGAGACCGCGGTCGACCCGTCGCTGATCGGCGGCGCGGTTGTGACGGCCGGCGAGCTCGTGATCGACGGTTCGGTTCGCAACCGCCTGAGGCAGCTGCGCGACGCGCTGACGGCATGACGAGGCGAATGGCGAATGGCGACTAGCGACTAGGAGCACGGCCCTTCCGTCCGAACTCGGAATCGAGGCCTCCGATTCGCGCCCGCCCCGAGCCATCTGCCGTCCACAGGATTCATTGACAGGCGCCGCGACCCGGCGCCGACTACGGGAAACCCAGCCATGGCCACCCAGCTCAACCCCAGCGAAATCAGCGAACTGATCAAGAACCGCCTGGCCGAGGCCAAGCTCGCCGCCGAGGCGCGCAACGAGGGCACGGTCACGTCGGTGTCGGACGGCATCGTCCGCATCCACGGCCTCGCCGACGTGATGCAGGGCGAGATGGTCGAGCTGCCGGGCAACACCACCGCGCTGGCGCTGAACCTCGAGCGCGACTCGGTCGGCGCGGTCGTGCTCGGCGACTACGAGCACCTGCGCGAGGGCGACACCGCCCGCACCACCGGGCAGATCCTCTCGGTCCCGGTCGGCCCCGAGCTGCTCGGCCGCGTCGTCAACGCGCTCGGCGAGCCGATCGACGGCAAGGGCCCGGTCAACGCGAAGGAAAGCGCGCCGGTCGAGCGCATCGCCCCCGGCGTGGTCTGGCGCAAGTCGGTGTCGCAGCCGGTGCAGACCGGGTACAAGGCGGTGGACTCGATGATCCCGATCGGTCGCGGCCAGCGCGAGCTGATCATCGGCGACCGCCAGACCGGCAAGACCGCGCTCGCGGTCGACACGATCATCAACCAGAAGCATTCCGGCATCCGCTGCATCTACGTCGCGATCGGCCAGAAGAACTCGACGATCGCGAACATCGTGCGCAAGCTCGAGGCCCACGGCGCGATGGCCTACACCACGGTCGTCGCCGCGTCGGCCTCGGAGTCGGCCGCGATGCAGTACATCGCCGCGTACTCGGGCTGCTCGATGGGCGAGTACTTCCGCGACCGCGGCGAGGATGCGCTGATCATCTACGACGACCTCTCGAAGCAGGCCGTCGCCTACCGCCAGATCTCGCTGCTGCTGCGCCGACCGCCGGGTCGCGAGGCCTATCCGGGCGACGTGTTCTACCTGCACTCGCGCCTGCTCGAGCGCGCCGCGCGCGTCAACGAGGCCTACGTCGAGAAGTTCACGAACGGCGCGGTCAAGGGCAGGACCGGCTCGCTGACCGCGCTGCCGATCATCGAGACCCAGGCCGGCGACGTCTCGGCCTTCGTCCCGACCAACGTGATCTCGATCACCGACGGCCAGATCTTCCTCGAGACCGACCTGTTCAACGCCGGCATCCGCCCGGCGGTGAACGCCGGCATCTCGGTGTCGCGCGTCGGCGGCGCGGCGCAGACCAAGATCATGAAGAAGCTCTCGGGCGGCATCCGCATCGCGCTCGCCCAGTACCGCGAGCTCGCGGCCTTCGCGCAGTTCGCCTCGGACCTCGACGAAGCCACCCGCAAGCAGCTCGAGCGCGGCCAGCGCGTCACCGAGCTGATGAAGCAGAAGCAGTACGCGCCGATGTCGGTCGCGCAGCAGTCGCTGTCGATCTACGCGGTGGACAAGGGCTACATGGACCAGGTCCCGGTCGCGAAGATCGCGGCCTTCGAGGCCGGCCTGCAGGCGCACTTCGCGAACACCCGAGGCGAGCTGATGACGAAGATCGACGCGACCGGCGACTGGAACGACGAGATCGAGGCGGGCTTCAAGGCCGGCATCGAGGAGTTCTTGAAGACCGGCACCTGGTGACGTGACGGCGGGCCGTCGGCCCGCCACGAAGGACGCCCGGTTCGCCGGGGACGCGCAGCGGGGCTCGCCCCGCTCCGAGGCAGGTGGAGCGGCCGAACGCTCCCGAGGGATTCGAGATGGCAGGCGGCAGGGAAATCAAGACCAAGATCAAGTCGGTGCAGAACACCCGCAAGGTGACGCGCGCGCTCGAGATGGTCTCGGCCTCGAAGATCCGCAAGGCGCAGGACCGCATGAAGGCCTCGCGCCCGTACGCCCGCGCGATGAAGCAGGTCATCAGCCACCTCGCGCAGGCCAACTCCGAGTTCCAGCACCCGTACCTGGTCGAGCGCAGCGAGATCCGGCGCGTCGGCTACGTGATCGTGTCGTCCGACCGCGGCCTCGCCGGCGGCCTCAACAACAACCTGTTCCGCAAGCTGCTCGTCGACATGCGGAAGTGGCAGCAGCAGGGCGCCGAGGTCGACGTCGTGACGATCGGCCAGAAGGCGACGGTGTTCTTCCGCCGGATCAAGGTCGGCATGCTCGCCTCGGCGACCCACCTCGGCGACACGCCGCGCGTCGACCAGCTGGTCGGCGTGATCAAGGTGATGCTCGACGCCTACTCGAGCGGCAGGATCGACAAGGTGTTCCTGGTCTACAACGACTTCGTCAACACGATGACGCAGCGCGCGGCCTTCGACCAGCTGCTGCCGCTCCCGGCCTCCGAGACCGCGGTCGCGCGCCACGACTGGGACTACATCTACGAGCCGGACGCGCAGTCGGTGCTGGACCACGTGCTGACGCGCTACATCGAGTCGCTGGTCTACCAGGCGGTGATGGAGAACGTCGCCTCCGAGCACGCCGCGCGCATGGTCGCGATGAAGGCGGCCTCGGACAACGCGACCAAGCTGATCGGCACGCTGAACCTCGTCTACAACAAGGCCCGCCAGGCCGCGATCACGCAGGAGATCAGCGAGATCGTCGGCGGCGCGGCGGCGGTCTGAGCGGCGTCACGGCGGCGGCGGACCCGAACCGAATCAACGAATCATCCGGAGCACATCCATGAGCCAGGGCAAGATTGTTCAGATCATCGGCGCCGTCGTCGACGTCGAGTTCCCGCGTGCCGAGGTCCCCAAGGTCTACGACGCGCTCAAGGTGCACGGCACGGAGATCACGCTCGAGGTGCAGCAGCAGCTCGGCGACGGCGTCGTCCGCTGCATCGCGCTCGGCTCGACCGACGGCCTGAAGCGCAACCTCGTCGCCGAGAACACCGGCCGCGCGATCGCGGTCCCGGTCGGCAAGGGCACGCTGGGCCGCATCATGGACGTGCTCGGCAACCCGATCGACGAGTGCGGCCCGGTCAAGGCCGACACCACGTGGGAGATCCACCGGCCGGCGCCGAGCTACGAGGACCAGGCCGCGACCACCGAGCTGCTCGAGACCGGCATCAAGGTCATCGACCTGATGTGCCCGTTCGCGAAGGGCGGCAAGGTCGGCCTGTTCGGCGGTGCCGGCGTCGGCAAGACCGTCAACATGATGGAGCTGATCAACAACATCGCGACCGAGCACTCGGGCCTGTCGGTGTTCGCCGGCGTCGGCGAGCGCACCCGCGAGGGCAACGACTTCTACCACGAGATGCAGGAATCGGGCGTCGTCAACGTCCAGGAGCACGAGAAGTCCAAGGTCGCGATGGTCTACGGCCAGATGAACGAGCCGCCGGGCAACCGCCTGCGCGTCGCGCTGACCGGCCTCACGATGGCCGAGTACTTCCGCGACGAGGGCCGCGACGTGCTGCTGTTCATCGACAACATCTACCGCTACACGCTGGCCGGCACCGAGGTGTCCGCGCTGCTCGGCCGCATGCCGTCGGCGGTCGGCTACCAGCCGACGCTCGCCGAGGAGATGGGCGTGCTCCAGGAGCGCATCACCTCGACCAAGACCGGCTCGATCACGTCGATCCAGGCGGTGTACGTGCCCGCCGACGACCTGACCGACCCGTCGCCGGCGACCACCTTCGCGCACCTCGACGCGACCGTCGTGCTCTCGCGCCAGATCGCCTCGCTCGGCATCTACCCGGCGGTCGACCCGCTCGACTCGACCAGCCGCCAGCTCGACCCGAACGTGATCGGCAGCGAGCACTACGAGACCGCGCGCCGCGTCCAGGCCACGCTCCAGAAGTACAAGGAGTTGAAGGACATCATCGCGATCCTCGGCATGGACGAACTGTCGGAGGACGACAAGCTGGCCGTGGCGCGCGCGCGCAAGATCGAGCGCTTCTTCTCGCAGCCGTTCACGGTCGCCGAGGTGTTCACCGGCGCCAAGGGCAAGTACGTGCCGCTCAAGGAGACGATCCGCGGCTTCAGGATGATCGTCGACGGCGAGTGCGACCACCTGCCGGAGCAGGCCTTCTACATGGTCGGCGGCATCGACGAGGCGTTCGAGAAGGCCAAGGCGCTCGGCGTCGCGGTCTGATCGGCGACATGAAGGCCGTCCGGCGGGAGCTGGCCGGCCGCGACGAATCCACGGCGGGCTGCGGCCCGTCTGAGCGACTCGAGGGCGGGCCCCGGCCCGCCCCCGGACACCCGGAGTGACCATGACCACCATCCGCTGCGACATCGTCAGCGCCGAAGCCGAGATCTTCCACGGCGAGGCCACGCTCATCGTCGCGACCGGCGAGCAGGGCGAGCTCGGCATCGCGCCGCGCCACGCGCCGCTGATCACGCGGCTCAAGCCCGGCAAGGTGGTCGTGACCCAGCCCGACGGCACCGTGCTCGACTTCGCGATCTCGGGCGGCATCCTCGAGGTCCAGCCGCAGGTCGTCACGGTCCTCGCCGACACCGCGGTGCGCGCCGACGACATCGACGAGGCGAAGGTCCGCGCGGCGATGGAGGAGGCGAAGCGGGCGCTCGAGCACAAGGACCCGAAGATGAGCGCCGAGGAGGCGCAGGCGCAGCTCGCGATGAGCCTCGCCCAGCTGAGCGCGCTCGAGCGTCTGCGCAAGAACCTCCAGCACTGAGGACGCACGCGCCGCCCGCGGCATGCGGCGCCGGCACGTCCGCCGGGTCGGCGCGCTGCGGGATCGGCCCGAGATTGAACGCAACCCGCGGACGATGGCGCCGCCGCCCGGCCCTCACTCGCCGATGATCTTCACCAGCACGCGCTTGCGCCGCTGACCGTCGAACTCGCCATAGAAGATCTGCTCCCACGGCCCGAAGTCGAGCCGGCCGGCCGTCACCGCGACGACGACCTCGCGCCCCATGATCTGGCGCTTCAGGTGCGCGTCGGCGTTGTCCTCGCCGGTGCGGTTGTGCTGCCAGCGGTCGCGGTCGTAGGGGACCAGTTCCGCCAGCCAGCGCTCGAAATCGCGGTGCAGCCCGCGTTCGTCGTCGTTGATGAAGACCGACGCCGAGATGTGCATTGCATTGACCAGGCACAGGCCCTCGCGGATGCCGCTCCGACGGAGTGCCGCCTCGACTTCGGGCGTGAGGTTGACGAACGCGACGCGGGTCGGCGTCTCGAGCGTGAGCTCGTGGCGGAAATGCTTCATCGCGGGCTCCAGGGCCGGGCGGCCCGAGCATAGGCCGCGGGCGCGCCATGGCGCGACATCGACCGCGTGGGAGGCGATTGCGGGTCATGCAGGCGCCGGGGCGGGGCTAGGATTGGCCCCATCCGGAGGTGCCGCCATGTCCGAAGCTCCCCCGCTCCACGTGATCGTCCTCGCCGCCGGCGAGGGCAAGCGCATGCGCTCGTCGCTGCCGAAGGTGCTGATGCCGGTCGCGGGCACGCCGATGCTGCGCCACGTGCTCGACGCCGCGCGCGCGCTCGGTGCGCACCGGATCCACGTCGTCCACGGCCACGGCGCCGACGAGGTGCGCGCCGCGATCGGGGATGCCGACCTCGACTGGGTCCTGCAGGCCGAGCGCCTCGGGACCGGCCACGCGGTGATGCAGGCGATGCCGCAAGTGCCGGACGGCGCGCAGGTGCTGGTGCTCTACGGCGACGTGCCGCTGATCACGCTCGAGACGCTGCGCCAGCTGCTGCCGGCCGACGGCGGCGCGCGCGTCGCGGTGCTCGCCGACACGGCGCCCGATCCGACCGGCTACGGCCGGATCCTGCGCGACGGCAACGGCGACGTGCGCGCGATCGTCGAGGAGCGCGACGCGACGCCGGACGAGCGCCGCATCGACCTCGTCAACACCGGCGTCCTCACGGCCCCGGCCTCGGCGCTGCGGCGCTGGCTCGAGCGGCTGTCGCCCGACAACGCCCAGCGCGAATACCTGCTGACCGACGTCTTCGCGATGGCCGCCCGCGAGGGGCTCGCGGCGCGGGTCGTGCACTGCCTCGAGCCCGGCGAGGCCGACGGCGCCAACGACCCGTGGCAGCTCGCGCTGCTCGAGCGCCGCCTGCAGCGGCGGCGCGCGAAGGCGCTGTGCCTCGCCGGCGCACGGCTCGCCGATCCCGCGCGGATCGACGTGCGCGGCGAGGTCCACGTCGGCCGCGACGTCGAGATCGACGTCGACGTCGTGTTCGAGGGCCGGGTCGAGCTCGGCGACGGCGTCCGGATCGGGCCCTTCTGCCGGATCCGCGACGCGCGGCTGCTCGACGGCGCCGAGATCCGCGCGCATTGCGACCTCGACGGCGCCGAGGTCGGACCCGATGCGGTGGTCGGGCCCTACGCGCGCCTGCGCCCAGGCACGCGGCTCGCGGCCGGCGCCCACGTCGGCAACTTCGTCGAGACCAAGAACGCGACGCTCGGCGCCGGCAGCAAGGCCAACCACCTGACCTATCTCGGCGACGCGGTCGTCGGCGAGCGCGTCAACGTCGGCGCCGGCACGATCACCTGCAACTACGACGGCGCCCGCAAGGCGACGACGACGATCGGCGATGGCGCCTTCATCGGCAGCAACAGTTCGCTGGTCGCGCCGGTCACGATCGGCGCCGACGCCACGATCGGCGCGGGCTCGGTCATCACCAAGGACGCCCCCGAGGCCCAGCTCACCGTCGCGCGCGCGAGGCAGGTGACGGTCCCGGGCTGGAAGCGCCCGCGAAAGGACCGCTGATCGCCGCTTCCGAGCCGCGGCCCGGGAGGCCCGATCGCCTAGAATCAGGCGTCTTGCCACGCCATCCGGACGTCCATGTGCGGCATCGTCGCGGCGGTCGCCACCGCCAACGTCGTCCCGACCCTGATCGAGGGCCTCGAGGCGCTCGAGTACCGCGGCTATGACTCCGCCGGCCTCGCGCTGCTGACCGGCCGCGGCCTCGCGCGCCGGCGCGCCCGGGGCAAGGTCCGTGACCTCGCGGCGCTGAATGCCGCCGACCCGATCGCCGGCACCACCGGCATCGCGCACACGCGCTGGGCCACGCACGGCGTGCCGAGCGAGCGCAACGCGCACCCGATCGCCTCGCGCGAGCGGCTCGCCGTGGTCCACAACGGGATCATCGAGAACCACGCCGCGCTGCGCGAGGAGCTCGGACGGCACGGCTACGAGTTCGCGTCCGAGACCGACACCGAGGTGATCGCGCATCTGGTCGACCACCACATGAGCCTCGGCGCCGACCTGCTCGAGGCCGTGCGCCGCGCGATCCACCGGCTCGAGGGCGCCTACGCGATCGCCGTCGTCTCGGTCGCCGAGCCGGACCGGATCGTCGGCGCGCGGCTCGGCTCGCCGCTCCTGGTCGGCCTCGGCGAGGACGGCACCTTCCTCGCGTCGGACGCCCAGGCGCTGATCCGGCGCACGCGGCGCTTCGTGCATCTCGACGAAGGGGATCTGGTCGAGATCCGGCGCGACGGCGTGCGCGTCTACGACCGCGACGGCCATCCCGTCGAGCGCGCGGTCAAGGTCTCGACATTGTCGGCCGACGCGGTCCAGCGCGGCGAGTACCGCCACTACATGCGCAAGGAGATCCACGAGCAGCCGGTCGCGATCGCGGACACGCTCGAGGGTCGCATGGCCGGCGGTCGCCTGCTGCCCGGCATCTTCGGGCCCGGCGCCGAGGCCGCGCTCGCGGCCGCGCGCGGCGTGCACCTCGTCGCCTGCGGCTCGAGCCACCACGCCGCCATGGTCGCGAAGTACTGGATCGAGCAGCTCGCGCGGATCCCGGTCTCGGTCGAGATCGCGAGCGAGTTCCGCTACCGCGAGCCGGTGGTGCCGGCCGACACGCTGTTCGTCAGCATCTCGCAGTCCGGCGAGACCGCCGACACGCTCGCGGCGCTCCGGATGGCGAAGGGCGCGGGCTACCGCGCGCGGCTCGCGATCTGCAACGTGCCCGAGTCCTCGCTGGTCCGCGAATCGGAACTGGTGCTGATGACCCGCGCCGGCCCCGAGATCGGGGTCGCCTCGACCAAGGCCTTCGTGACCCAGCTCGCGGCGCTCCTGATGCTCGCGCTCGAACTCGGTCGCCAGCATGGCGCCGATCCCGCGCGGCTCGCCGACGGCGTGCACCAGCTCGAGACGCTGCCCGGTCTCGTCGCCGAGGCGCTGCGCCTCGATGCCGACCTCGAACGGCTCGCCGCGCGCTTCGCCGACAAGCAGCACGCGCTGTTCCTCGGCCGCGGCACGCAGTTCCCGATCGCGATGGAAGGCGCGCTGAAGCTCAAGGAGATCAGCTACATCCATGCCGAGGCCTATCCGGCCGGCGAGCTCAAGCACGGGCCGCTCGCGCTGGTCGACCGCGAGATGCCGGTGATCGCGGTGGCGCCGAACGACCGCCTGCTCGAGAAGCTCAAGTCGAACCTCGAGGAGGTGCGCGCGCGCGGCGGCCAGATGATCGTGTTCGCCGACGCCGCGGTCGGGCGCCACGTCGCGCGCGGCGACGACACGCTGGTCGAGCTGCCGGAAACCGGCGACCTGGTTGCGCCGATCGTGCACACCGTGCCGCTGCAGCTGCTGGCGTACCACGTCGCGGTGCTGAAGGGCACCGACGTCGACCAGCCGCGCAACCTCGCCAAGAGCGTCACCGTCGAGTGACGCGACCCTCGCCGCCCCGCCGGGCACCGGCGACGCCCGCGCGGGCCGGACGCTCGTGCCGAGCCTGACCCGCCTGCTGGTGCTGGCCGCGATCCTCGCGGCGATCGCGCTGTTCTTCGCGCTCGATCTCGATCGCCACCTGAGCTTCGAGGCCCTGGTCGCCGGCCGCGATCGGATCGCGGCCCGGGTCGACGAGCAGCCGCTGACGGCGGTCGTGATCTATGCGGCGGTCTACGTGACCGTCACGGCGCTCTCGCTGCCGGGCGCGGCGATCCTGACGCTCGCCGGCGGCGCGCTGTTCGGTCTCGCGACCGGCGTGATCGTGGTCTCGTTCGCGAGCACCGCCGGCGCGACGCTCGCCTTCCTCGCGTCGCGATTCCTGTTCCGCGATGCGGTCCGGCGACGCTTCGGCGCGCGACTGGCGCCGATCGAGGACGGCATCCGCCGCGACGGCGCCTTCTACCTGCTCGCGTTGCGCCTGGTGCCGGCGTTCCCGTTCTTCCTCGTCAACCTTCTGATGGGCCTGACGCCGATCCGCACCGCGACCTACTGGTGGGTCAGCCAGCTCGGGATGCTGCCGGCGACGATCGCCTTCGTCTGGGCCGGGACCGAGCTGTCGCGCCTGTCGAGTCCGGCCGACGTGCTGTCGCCGGGGCTGATCGGGGCGCTGCTCGTGCTCGGCCTGCTGCCGCTCGTGCTGCGCGCGGTGCTGCGGGCCGCGGAGCGCCGCCGCGCATGGCGTGGCCATCGCCGGCCGCGACGCTTCGACTACGACCTCGCGGTGATCGGCGCCGGGGCCGCCGGACTGGTCAGCGCCTACATCGGGGCGACCGCGCGCGCGAGGGTCGCGCTGATCGAGCGCGAACGCATGGGCGGCGACTGCCTCAACACCGGCTGCGTGCCCTCCAAGGCGCTGATCCGCGCGGCCCGGCTGGTGCACGAGGCGCGCCACGCCGATCGTCTCGGGCTCGAACCGATGGCGCCGACGGTCGACTTCGGCCGCGTCATGCAGCGCGTTCGCGAGGCGATCGCGGCGATCGAGCCGCACGACTCGGTCGAGCGCTACCGCGGCCTCGGCGTCGACTGCATCGCCGGCAACGCCCGTCTCGTGTCGCCATGGGAGGTCGAGGTGGACCGGCGACGAATCAGCGCCCGCTCGATCATCGTCGCGACCGGCGCCCGCCCGGCGATGCCCGAGCTGCCTGGCCTCGCCGAGGTGGCGCCGCTGACCTCGGAATCGCTGTGGGATCTCGGGCAGTTGCCCGGGCGCCTGGTCGTGCTCGGCGGCGGGCCGATCGGCTGCGAGCTGGCGCAGGCCTTCGCGCGCCTCGGCAGTCGCGTGACCGTGGTCGAGCTCGGACCGCGCCTGCTGCCGCGCGAGGATCCGGAGGTGTCCGACGCGCTGGCCGCGGTGTTCGCGCGCGAGGACATCGACGTGCGCCAGACGCATCGCGCCGTGCGCGTGGAGCGAGGCGGGGCCGACGGCGCCGGCACGCTGGTCGCGACGGGACCCGATGGCGAGGTCCGTCTCGACTTCGACCGGCTGCTGGTCGCGGTTGGCCGCAGGGCGCGGGTCGAGGGATTCGGGCTCGAAGCGCTCGGCGTGCGGCTGACGCCGCGCGGAACGGTCGAGGCCGACGCGCTGATGCGGACCCGCGTGCCGAACATCGCGGTCTGCGGCGATGTCGCCGGGCCGTTCCAGTTCACCCACGTCGCCGCGCACCAGGCCTGGTACGCGGTCGTGAACCAGCTGATCGCGCCGTTCTGGTCGTTCCGCGTCGACCATTCGGTGATTCCGTGGGTCAGCTTCACCGATCCCGCGGTGGCCCGGGTCGGCCTCTCGGAGACCGAGGCCCGCGAGCGCGGGATCGCGGTCGAGGTCACGCGCTACGGCCTCGACGACCTCGACCGCGCGATCGTCGACGGCAGCGCCGAGGGATTCGTGAAGGTGCTGACCGAGCCCGGCCGGGACCGCGTGCTCGGGGTCACGATCGTCCACGCGGAGGCCGGCGAGCTGGTCGCGCCGTGGGTGATGGCGATGCGGCACGGCATCGGCCTGAACCGGATGCTCGGCACGATCCACGCCTATCCGACCCTGATGGAAGCGAACAAGTACGTCGCCGGCGCGTGGAAGCGCGCGCATGCGCCCGAGCGCGTGCTCGCGCTGGCCGCGCGCTACTTCCGCTGGCGCCGGGGTTGAGCCGGCGTCCGATCCGGGCGGACCGCTTGCGCGCTCGCGAAAAGCGCGGCATAAACGGGCCATGGCCGACATCCTGACCGGGCCGACTCCGACCGAACTCTGGCGCGAACTGGTGCGCGAGGGCGAGGAGCGGTCCGGCGCGACGCTCGACGAGGAGGCCGAGAGCTACCTCGTGTTCACGCTGATGCGGCACGACCGCGACGCGCCGCTCGCGCACCGGATCATGGCGATCGAGCTGCTGTCGGCGCTGGAGCGCGGCGGCAGGCTGCGCGAGCAGGACCTGCGCGACGTCGGTGACCGCTGCCTGCTGATCGCAGGGCTCTACCCCGAGCTCGCCGAGCGGCGCCGGGTGTCGCAGCGCTACTTCGTCGAGCTCGGCCAGCACGCGTACGACGAGCTCGCGCACGCCACCCGCGCCGCGATCGCGGAGCTCTATGCGCGGCTGGTGCGGCTGTTCGCGCGGCTGGTGCGCGTGCTGGTCGAGGTGCGCCAGCTGGCGCAGGCGACCCCGGTGCTCGATCCGCTGACGCGGCACGAACTCGCGCTCGCGGCCGGCGACGACGTCGCGCTCCGGGACTTCCCGGGCGCGATCGTGCTGACCGGGTCGACGCGCGCGAACTGATCGCTGCATCGCCTCGCGGTGCGCCCGGCGCGACTCGCCGGCTCGCGTCGCGCGGCACGGATGCCTATCCTTGCCGACCCCTCGTCCGCCGGAGCCGGCCCATGCGCATCTCGGTCTATGCCGCCTCGAGCGCCCAGGTGCGGCCCGCCTTCGCCGAGGCCGCGCGCGATCTCGGCCGGATCCTGGCCGGCGCCGGGCACACGATCGTCTATGGCGGTGGTGGCGTCGGGCTGATGGGCGCGGTCGCGGACGGCGCGCTCGAGGCCGGCGGCGAGGTCATCGGCATCATCCCGCGCTTCATGACCGAGGTCGAATGGCAGCATCCCGGCATCGCGCGGCTCGACGTGGTCGAGGACATGCGCGAGCGCAAGCACCGGCTGCTGACCGGCTCGGACGCGGTCGTGGCGCTGCCCGGCGGCTGCGGCACGCTCGAGGAGCTGGTCGAGGCAATCACGCTGAAGCGCCTGGGCCTCTACTTCAAGCCGATCGTGCTGGTAAACCTCGACGGCTTCTGGGACCTGTTCCAGCGCTTCATGCTGCACACGATCGAGGAGCGCATGATGAGCCCCGCGCACGCCGCGATGTGGTCGCTGGTCGATCGGGTCGAAGACGTGCTGCCGAGGATCGACGCGACGCCGGAATGGCCCGACGACGCGCGTCGCTTCGCCGCGGTCCGAGCCGGTTGATCGCGGCGCTCCGAGCGGTTCGGCGTCAGCGCACGGCGCGGGGCGTCGGCACGGGATCGATGACCCGGTACCGGCCCGGCGCCAGGCCGTCCAGCCGATGCGGGCCGATCGCCGTCCGGATGAGCCGCAGGGTCGGCAGACCCACGGCAGCCGTCATCCGGCGCACCTGGCGGTTGCGGCCCTCGCGGATCGCGAGTTCCAGCCAGGCGTCCGGCACGGTCCTGCGGTGGCGCACCGGCGGATCGCGCGGCCACAGCCAGTCGGGTTCCGGGACGACCCGCGCCCGGGCCGGCAGGGTCGGGCCATCGGACAGTTCGAGCCCGGCGCGCAGCCGCGCCAGCGCGGCTGCGGTCGGGATGCCCTCGACCTGCACGAGATAGGTCTTCCACTCGCGATGCCGCGGATCGGTCAGGCGCGCGGCCAGTCGCCCGTCGTCGGTCAGCAGCAGGAGCCCTTCGGAATCCCAGTCGAGCCGACCGGCGGGATAGACGCGCGGCCGGTCGACGACCTCGGCCAGCGTGCGCCGGCCCTCGCGGTCGGTGAACTGCGAGAGCATCCGGAACGGCTTGTTGAGCGCGATCAGCATGGACCTGAACGCGAAGGCCCGCCCGGTCGGGGACCGGACGGGCCTCCGGACTGCGGTGCGGCGGACGCGATCAGCCGGCGGGCTTGCGGAAGCGCAGCGTCATCCGGTCGCTCTCGCCGATCGCGGCGAACCTCGCGCGCGCCTCGTCGGTCTCGTGGCCGGCCAGGTTCGGCGGCAGGTTCCAGACGCCCTGCGGGTGGTCCTTGGTGTCGGCCGGATTGGCGTTGATCTCGCTCTCGGCCTCGAGCACGAAGCCGGCCGCGGTCGCGAGCGCGATCACGTGCTCCTGCGGCACGTAGCCTTTCGGCGCCCATTCGGCCGGGTCGCCGCCGGCCGGCGCGCGGTGCTGCTCGATGCCGAGCACGCCGCCCGGCTTCAGCACGTCGAAGAACGCGCGATACATCGCTTCCGCGGTGCCGGCCCGCACCCAGCCGTGGGTGTTGCGGAAGGTCACCACCATGTCCACGGAGCCCGGCAGGCCGAGCACCGGATTGCGCGGGTCGTACTCGGCGACCTGGACCGGACCGAACACGTCGATCTTCCCGCCGAGCATTTCCCGGAACTGCGCGTTGCCGTTGGCGACGCGGTTGCGTGATTCCTCGTTCTCGATCGAGGCGGGATCGACCACCGCCGTGATCAGCGTGCCATTGCCGCTCAGCAGCGGCGCGAGGATCTCGGTGTACCAGCCGCCGCCCAGATTGACCTCGAGCACCGTCATGCCGGGGGCGATGCCGAAGAAGGTCAGCGTCTCGCGCGGGTGGCGGAAGGCGTCGCGCGCCTTGTTCTCGTCGCTGCGGTGGGGACCGGCCAGCACCTCGTCGAGGCGCGCCGCGAAGGCCGCGTCCATCGCCGGCGGCTCGGGCTTGGTGATCATGGCTTCCGCGACCGGCGCCGGCTCCGCGGCGGGCGTCGGGGCCGGCGCTTCCTGTCGCTGGCAGGCGGAGAGGGCGGCGATCAGCGCCGCGGCAAGGGCGATGCGTCTCATGATGGCAGGACTCCGGATTCTGGAAATGGAATGGCCAGTCTAGTCCCGGGTCCGTTAGCGCGCCGTTATCGGCGGGTCCGGACCGTGGGTGGCCGGCGCGTCTCAGTGCGTTCGGTCCGTCATGGGGCCAGCCGCATCCGCTGCGGATACGGCGGCAGGTCGGCGTAATCGCCGCGGCCGATCCGCGCCTGGACGTCGATCCACCACGCCGGGTCGAAGATCTCGCCGTGCGTGTCGATCAGCGCCCGGCGCAGTTCCTCGTCGAGTCCGAGGAAGCGAGGGAACTGCTCGGGGAACACGTCATGCTCGCCGACGTGATACCAGGCGCCGGCGTGCGTTTCCTCGTCGTCGTCACGCGCCTTCGGCAGCCGCCGGAATCGGCATTCGGTGACCAGCGCGAGCTCGTCGTAGTCGTAGAAGATCGCGCGCCCGTGGCGGGTCATGCCGAAGTTCTTCAGCAGCAGGTCGCCCGGGAAGATGTTGCTGCGCGCGAGGTCCTTGATCGCCTGGCCGTAGTCGATCACCGCACGGCGCGCGCTGTCGCGGTCGGCCTCGCGCACGACCAGATTGAGCGGCCGCAGCCGGCGCTCGACGTAGCAATGCGCGATCACCAGGTCCTCGCCGTCGAGGACCACGCTCGACCGGCAGGTCGCGAGCAGCTCGTCGAGCATCCCGGGGGCGAACTGGCGACGCGGGAACCGGAGGTGCCGGAACTCCTGCGCGTCGACCAGGCGGCCGACGCGGTCGTGCCGGAACACCAGCGCGTACTTCGCCATCACGTCCGCGCGCTGCATCGTCTTAGGCGCCGCGAAATGATCGCGGATGATCTTGAAGACCAGCGGATGGCTCGGCAGCGTGAACACCGCCATCACCATGCCGCGTTCGCCATCGGCCTGCACGAACTGCTCGTCGGGGTGCTCGGCGAGATGGCGGAAGAAGTGCCGGTAGCGCTCGGTCTTGCCCTGCTTGGCGCGCCCGAGCACGGTGTAGATCTCGTCGATCGGCTTGCGCGGCAGCAGCGTGCGCAGGAACACGACCGCGTCGCCGACCGTGGTCAGGTCGGCCTGGAAGTAGGCGCGGGTGAAGCCGAACACCTGGGCGACCTGCTCGGCGTCGGAGATCACCGCATCGGCGCGGATGCCGTCGTCCTCGTTGACCAGCGCGACCACCAGCGGCGCGAAGCGGCGCTCGCCGAAGATCCGGCCGACCAGATAGGCGCGGCGCTCGCGGTAGAACACGGTCTCGAGCATCTCGAGCGCGATGACCGGTCCGAAGTCGCCGAGCTGGACCTCGAGCGCCGTGGCCATCCGCGCGGCGCAGGTCGCGGGATGGGCGTAGGGCACGCCGAAGGCGAAATCCGCCAGCACGCGCTCGAACTCGCGGTCGAGATCGCCGTGGACCGCGTAGCTCCTGCGCGAGACCGGATGGGTGATCCGGTCGGTCGGTTCGATGTCGAGCGCGACGAACTCGACGGCCGGATCGACGCCGACGGTCCGGAAGAATCGCCGCGACAGCGTGTTGAAGAAGGTCTTGTTGAGCTCCTGGTCCAGCAGCGGCGCGATCAGGTCCGCATAGCAGGCCTTGATCGCGGCCCACAGCGTCTTGTCGGCCGCCTTCCGGCCGAGCAGCGATGCGATCGCCTCGGAGGTCTCGCCGACGCAGCGGTCGTAGAGCGCAATCCGTTCGGCGGCGTCGTCGCGCGCGCCGGCCCAGTCGCGGCGTTCGAAACGCAGTCGCGCGCGGCGCGTGATCGCGCGAAAGCGCGCGTTGTAGTCGGCGAAGCGGTCGCGCAGCAGCTCGGCGGCCTCGCGCGCGAGGACGGTCTGATCGGTCGGCGGGTCGCCTTCGGCCATGCCGGAAGTCTAGCGATGGCAACGCCGAGGCCATCGGCGATGCCGCGGCGCGGCAGGCGAGCGACACACCTCGGCCTTAGACTTCGGCCGACCGACCACTCTTCATGCGAGGCCGACCATGAGCACGCCGCGCCGCGTCGAGCACCAGATGACCGACAAGGGCTACGTCCCCGTCTACACCACGGCGGTGGTCGAGCAGCCGTGGGCCGACTACACCGCGACCGAGCACGACACGTGGGCGCGCCTGTTCCGGCGCCAGCGCGAGATCCTGCCCGGCCGCGCGTGCCGCGAGTTCCTCGACAACCTCGCCGCGCTCGGGATGGACGACCGCGCGATCCCGAAGTTCGACGACCTCAACCGGCACCTCGGGCGCGCGACCGGCTGGCGGCTGGTCGGCGTCGAGGGACTGCTGCCGGAGCTCACGTTCTTCGAGCACCTCGCGGCGCGCCAGTTCCCCGTCACGTGGTGGATCCGCAGGCCCGAGCAGTTCGACTACATCTCCGAGCCGGACCTGTTCCACGACCTCTTCGGGCACGTGCCGCTGCTGATGAACCCGGTGTTCGCCGACTACATGCAGGCCTACGGCGCAGGCGGCGTGCGCGCGTCGGGCTTCGGCCCGGAGTCGCTGGCCGAGTTGACGCGGCTCTACTGGTACACGGTCGAGTTCGGGCTCATCGCCACGCCCGAGGGCATCCGCATCTACGGTTCCGGCATCGTCAGCTCGAAGGGCGAATCGGTCCATTGCCTCGAGAGCGACGCGCCGAACCGGATCGGCTTCGACCTGAAGCGCGTGATGCGCACGCGCTACCGGATCGACACCTACCAGAAGACCTACTTCGTGATCGACGGCTTCGAGGACCTGTTCCACGCCACGGTCGATCCCGACTTCGCGCCGATCTACCGCGAGCTCGCCGGCCACGAGCCGATCCCGGCCGGCGCGGTCCTGCCGACCGACCGCGTCTACCACCGCGGCACCGGCGAGGGCTGGCTCGCGGACGGGGACGTCTGAGCCGAGGCCCGGCGCGCCTCTCGCGGTGAAACGGCGCCTGGCGGACCGGGGAACGGCCGGTCCCGCCAGGCGCAACGCATTCCCGATCAGGGCTCGAAGCCGTGGCGGAACAGGATCTCCGGAGAATCCATGGTCCGCTTCCACAGGCCGTGCCCGTAGGTGCTGACCAGCAGTTCCGGCGGCGACGCGGCGCCGTTGACCGCCATCGAGATCGCATCTGTGACCGCCGGCATCCCGTGTCCGTACCGATACCAGTTCACGCCGCCGTCGTCGGTCCGGTACACCCCGACCGACGTGCCGAGGTACAGCTCGTTGTCGCGGGTCGGGTGCGCGACGATCGCCCAGTAGTGAGCGTCGGGCAAGATCGTGGCGAGATTCCCGGTGATCGGCGGCCACGTCGCGCCGCGCGTGGTCGAGCGCAGCACGCGCGACGGACGCGAGGTGCCGCTGACGTAGTAGACGGTATTGGCTCGGAAGCGGTCTGCGTAGGCCACGGCATCGTTGCCGATCGCACCTGCCGGTGCTGCCGGTGTCCGTTCCGCCCACGACATGCCCGGCGGCGAGCCGTGGACGCTTGAATCCAGCACGAACACGCGCCGGTCGTCCCAGCCGGTCAGATAGATCACGAGCGCGGCGCTGGTGTTGGCGATCTCGAGCAGGCGCGGGTTGAAGTTTGCTGGCAATGGCGTGGCACTTCCGATCATGGGGGCCCACGCGGTGGTGCAGTTGGCGTTCAGCGGCCGGCGCCAGACCTGCGCCCGCACGCTCGGTGGCTGCGGGCCGGTGAACGTATAGAGCCGTGGCGCGCTCGCCGGGATTCCTGGGACCGGATCGATCGCAATCGTGGGTGCCCACGGCACCGTGAGGCCGCAATCGACCAAAGGAGCTGTGCTCCCGCCATCAAGGGTCAGGGCCCGTCGGTAGCCGAGGCCGTAGGAGAACGCCACGTGGTCGACGTTGTCCGGCGACAGGCTGACCTGGCCGCCGTCGCCGCCTGTGATCAGATCGTGGCGAACCGGTCCGGCATGGCGGATCTTCACTGCCCCGTTGTCCTGGAGCATGTGCCAGGTGATCGAATCGCTGGCCGGGGTCGTCGCCATCGCCGCGAGGCCCATCGCCTGGGTCGTGTGGAGTCCCAACGCATTGAAGATGCCATCAGCGGCGGTCGAGAATGTCGACCAGTCCCACAGGTAGTAGCCGCCATCGTTGGTGATCGCGATCCGGGTATCGGTCGAGGAGGGCGAGTTCGCGAGGAAGCGGAACGACGTGAAGTCGACGTGCCCGCCGTCGAAGATCTGCCAGGTCGGGCTCGTCGCCATGGCGTTGGTCGTGAACTGGTCCTGCGCCAGGCCGATCACGACAATGTCGGGGTTGTACGGGTGCACCTCGATGGCCCGCGTGTGGAACGCCTGTCCCCAGCCGATCACATCGGTCGGGTTGACGTTGGTCCACGTGCGACCAAAGTTGGTGGAACGCCATACGCCATTCAGATCGGTTCCGTAGAAGCCGCTGTCACTGCGGCCCGCAACGAGCGCAAAGAGGACGTTTCCGGCCGATGCCGGGCTGGCAAGGGACACCTCGCGCGCAGTGGACCCGAATGCGTCGGCAATCGGTGTTGCGCCGAAGCTCGCGCCGCCGTTGCTGCTCTCGAAGATCGCGCCTCGGAACCGGGCGACGAACCAGAAATTCGCGTTCGACTGGTCCTGGATCAGGTCGCTGCATTGTCCAGTCCAGACACGCGTCCAGGTGCGACCGAAGTCGACCGAACGGTAGACGCCGCGGTTGCCGCAGGCCAGCGCGCGCTGGCTGTTGGCGCGATCGATCCGGAGGCGGGTAAAGGAATCGCTGACCGGCTCGGGTGTCGTCGCGCGCGTCCAGGTGGTCCCGCCGTTGCTGCTCCAGTAGATGCCACTGCCGCCGTAGCGTGCGTAGTCTCCGGTGGCGACGATCAGATTGCGCGAGTCGGTCGGGGAGACCGCGAAGTCTCCGACCGACGGCGAACCCGGCAGGCTGTCCGAGATCGGCACCCAGATCGGGATGATCCCGGCGATCACGAGTTTCCACAGGCCACCACTGCTCGATCCAGCGAACGTCGTGTCATAGCCCAGAACATGGTCGCGGGTCAGCTGACTCTTGGTCATTCGTCCGGCGTAGTAGCGACTCGGGGTTCCGGTATGGATCCCGCCGATCACCCGGCTCCAGATGCCGACCGACTTCCCGGCCGAGACGCTCGGCTCCGTCGGTGCCGCGAGATGACCCTCGATCACGGACTGCCAGCGCTCGGGCTCGAGGCGCACGGTCCACAGCCGCTTGACCCGGACCGGATCCTCCCGCTGCTGCTCCGGGCCCCAGGCCCGGGTCGAGGGAGGCGTCGTGGCTGAGGCGGTGATGCGATCGAGGTCCAGCGCTTCGCGCGGCTTGAAGTAGGGCGAGCTGCTTCGACCCTCATCGGGCGAACTCTTGGCCTCTGGCCGCCGGATGACCGCGGACCAGCGCTCCCAGTCGAAATCCTCCGGAATCGAGGATTCGGGAGTTCCGGGGGTGGTCGGGGCCGACTTGCCGATGACGGATCCTTGCCCGAGGGCGAGCCCAACGAGCAGCACCGTGAAGGCCAGACGTGAAAACGTGTTCGTCAGGTGCTCGGTGCGCATGGCGGCAGCTCCTTCCGGTGATCCCGGCATCCCATAGCGGAAAGAGCCGTCGCGACCGGACACTCTCGGCCGCGGCCATGCTGGGAGAGGGCCGGCCGGCGCGCCGCCAGGGAACTTCGAGAGGGACCCGGAAACGCCGACGCCCGCGCGTGGCGGGCGTCGGGGAGAACCGCAAGAAAGCGAACGGCGCGATGGGAAGATCAGAGCGCCTTGATCAGCTCGTCGGCGAACTCGGAGCACTTGATCTCGGTGGCGCCGTCCATCAGCCGCGCGAAGTCGTAGGTGACGGTCTTGTTGCCGATCACCTGGTCCATCGCCGCGATGATCGCGTCGGCGGCCTCGGTCCAGCCCATGTAGCGCAGCATCATCTCGCCGGAGAGGATCACCGAGCCCGGGTTGACCTTGTCCTGGTTCGCGTACTTGGGCGCGGTGCCGTGGGTGGCCTCGAACACCGCGTGGCCGGTCACGTAGTTGATGTTCGCGCCCGGGGCGATGCCGATGCCGCCGACCTGGGCGGCCAGCGCGTCCGACAGGTAGTCGCCGTTGAGGTTCAGCGTCGCGATCACGTCGAACTCGGCCGGCCGCGTCAGCACCTGCTGCAGCGTGATGTCGGCGATCGCGTCCTTGATCACGATGCCGGCGCCGGGCTTGCCCTCGGGGATCACGTGCCACGGCCCGCCGTCGAGCTCGACCGCGCCGAAGTGCTCGCGCGCGACCCGGTAGCCCCAGTCGTGGAACGCGCCCTCGGTGAACTTCATGATGTTGCCCTTGTGCACGAAGGTCACCGACTTGCGCTTGTTCTCGACCGCGTAGGCGATTGCCGAGTGCACCAGGCGCTCGGTGCCGAGCCAGCTCACCGGCTTGATGCCGATGCCGACCTCGACCCCGACCTCGCGCTTCGGCGCGCCGATGCCCTCGAGCATCTTCTGCCAGGCCTCGGCCTTGGCCCTGGTGCCGAAACGGATCTTGTCGAAGGCCTGCGGGAACTCGGCGGCGAGGAAGTCGAGCACCTTCTGCGCGTCGGCGGTGCCGGCCTTGTACTCGATGCCGGCGTAGATGTCCTCGGTGTTCTCGCGGAAGATCACCATGTCGACCTGGTCCGGGCGCCTGACCGGCGAGGGCACGCCCTTGAACCAGCGCACCGGCCGCAGGCAGACGTAGAGGTCCAGCATCTGGCGCAGCGCGACGTTGAGCGAGCGGATGCCGCCGCCGACCGGCGTCGTCAGCGGGCCCTTGATCGAGACCAGGTACTCGCGGCAGGCCTCGACGGTGGCGTCGGGCAGCCAGGTGCCGAAGAGGTTGTTCGCCTTCTCGCCGGCGTAGACCTCCATCCAGTGGATCCTGCGCCGGCCGCCGTAGGCCTTCGCGACCGCGGCGTCGAACACGCGCACCGAGGCGCGCCAGATGTCGGGGCCGGTGCCGTCGCCCTCGATGAACGGGACGATCGGGTGGTCGGGGACGTGGAGCCTGCCGTTCGCGATCGTGATCTTCGCGCCGCCTGCGGGGGCGGTGAGGGTTGGGGTCGTCATCGGGTCTCCTCTCGTGAAGGCGCTGGAGCCGGCCGGCGGCACGGCGGAAGCCGCCGATTGTCGCGGCTTTGGCCGGACGGGGAAAGCCGCGCTGCGGCACGGAGGTTGCAGGATCGAAGGCGATCCCGCGTATACGGCGAGGCGGCCAGCAGGCGCCGCGATCGACCTGGGGACGGATCAGCATGGACGGGGCAGGTGCAATACCGCTACGGAAGGTTCGCGGACGTCGCGCGCGGCTCGCCACCGGGTTCGTCGCGGCGGCTATCGTGCTGCTGCCGGCGTCGGTGGTGGCGCAGGCCGTCGGCGAGAACGGTTACGGCGCGGTGCGGATCGACGGCGCCAACGACGTTGGCGCGCACATGGCCTTCGTGCCGGGCCCGAGCGCGGATTCGTGGCGCGGCTTCGTCCACCTCGCCGACCTCGGGCGCCTCTGGTACGCCGAGTGCAGCACCTTCCAATGCTCGCTGACGCTGGACCTGACCGCGACCGGCAGCGGGGACCGCGGCAAGTTCGTCAGCGCGGCGCGGCGCCCGGACGGCAACGCGGTCGCGGCGTGGTACGACGCGACCGCGGGAGACCTCCGGCTCACGGTCTGCACCTCGTCCGACTGCGTCTTCCGCACCGAGCGCACGCTGGACACGACCGGGGACGTCGGCGCCGGGACGTCGGTCGCGGTCGACCCGGTCAGCGGCTTTCCGGTGATCGCGTACTACGACCTGACCAACCGCGATCTCAAGCTCTACCGGTGCACCGCGGCCGACTGCGCCACGGGCGGCGCGCTCGTGGTCGACTCGGTCGGTGACGTCGGTCGCAATCCGAGCCTTGCGATCCGCAGCGACGGGCGCGTCTACATCGCCTATGAGGACGCGACCAACGCCGGCATCCGCGTCGCAACCGCAGCCAGCGCAGCGGGGCCATTCAACAGCGCCTCGGCCGCGGGCGGCACGAACGGTCTGCTGCAGGTGGCTGCCGCGCCGGACCCGCCGATCCTCTACTCCGTCGATGCGACCAGTCGCCTCGTCCGTCGTGCCTGCGCGACGGACACGTGCGATCTCGGCATCAACGCCGTTCTCTCGGGATTCGCCGAGGCCACGAATCCCTCGCTGGTCGTCATGCCGAACGGCAACCCGCTGATCAGCCATCGGCACTTCAGCACCGGCGCGCAACTGGCGACGGTCTGCACGGCGCCCGACTGCTCGACGCGCACGCTGGTGACGCTCGACGCCGCGGCCGGGGCCGGTGGCCGCTCGATCGCGCTGGCGACCGCCGCGTCCGCGCCCTACGTGCTCTACCGAATCGACGGTCAGCAGGCCATCGCCAGCGCGCGTTGCAACGCCACCGCGTGCGGGACGGTGACGCGCCGGATCGCGACCAACGGCACCCGGGCCTACTCCGCGCGGACGGCGCTACGCCAAGACGGGCGCCCGGTCATCATCTACCTGCGCGACGACCAGCAGGGACGGCCCTGGCTTGCGCTGTGCGGCGACGGACGATGCACGACCCACGTCAAGCGCCTCCTGCCCGGCTTGAATTCGATTGCCGTCCCCGACGTCGGGATCCGTCCCGACGGCCGACCGTTCGCCTATTTCAGCTCGCTGGGCGGCACGGCCATCTATTCGTGCAGCGACGCCGACTGCACCGGCGGCACCGCTCGCGAGGTGTCGCCAGCGGGCTCGGGCACCTCGGGCTGGACGTCGCTGGCCATCCGAGGCGACGGACGCCCGGTGCTGCTCTACGTTCGCCGCCAGGGTGTCGACCCGATCGAGTTCCGCCTGCATGTCTGCGCCGACGTCGACTGCACCAGCGGCACCGACCGCCTGCTCGACTCGATCCCGTCGAGCACGCCCTTGCCGCAGAACGTCCTGCACTCGGTCGCGGTCGGGCCCGGGGACCGCGCCATCGCGCTGTGGTCGTACAGCGTCGGCGGCGTCTTCGCGAACCGCTACGCACGCTGCAATGACGCCGCGTGCAGCGGTGTCGTCGTCAGCACGATCGGCAATGCCGAGGTCTCCAACCTGCCGCTGGCCGTGCGCGCGGACGGCCGTCCGGTGTTCCGCGAATCGACCGCGCCGACCATGCGGCTCGGCACCTGCGCGACGGCCGACTGCGTGCCGGCTGGTATCGTGCGCGTGAATCTGCCCTTCGGCCTCCGCGGCGCGCAGTCGATGGCGCTGCGCCCGGGCGACGCACCGGTCTTCGATGCCGCGCTGGCCGGCGGCATCGGCGGCTTCGATATCTGCGTCGACGCCACCTGCACGTCGTCGGAGTTCGTGGCGGCGATCCGCGACAGCAGCTTGCCGCAGCGCAACTTCCAGGGATCGGTCCGCGTCGACCCCAACGGTCAGCCGGTCGCCGCCTGGTTCGAACTGGATCTGTACGACATCTGGTTTTCCGCGCCGTTGCCCGAGGCGGTGTTCGCGAACGGCTTCGAGCCGTGAGTCCTGAGCGCGGACGGATCGTGAACCGCCAGGCCGGGCGAGCACTCACTGCCGCGGCGCGCGGTCGTTGGGTGGCGCCGCAAGGCCGGTCGATCGGTAGGGATTGATGTCGAGGCCGCCGCGGCGCGTGTAGCGCGCGTAGACCGAGAGCCGCTCGGGTCGGCAGCGCGCGAGGATCTCGACGAAGATCCGCTCGACGCAGTGCTCGTGGAAGTCGGCATGGTCGCGGAACGAGACGAGGTAGCGCAGCAGGCCGGCGCGGTCGATGCGTGGACCGCGGTAGGCGATCGCGACGCTGGCCCAGTCCGGCTGGCCGGTGACCGGGCAGTTCGACTTCAGCAGCGCGCAGGTCAGCGTCTCGTCGGCGCGCGCCGCCGGATCGGCGAGGAGGTACTCGGGGCGCGGCGGGCCGTAGTGGTCGATCTCAAGGTCGAGCGCGTCGATCGACGCGCCGGCCGGTTCGCGCGGAGGCGGCTCGTCCCAGTGCCGCGGGTCGCGCAGCGTCACCGCGACCGGCGCGCCGGCCGCGTGCGAGAGTTCGTCGATGAGCCGGGCGCGGAGCGCGTCACCCGCGAGCCGCTCGAACTGGAACGAGCCGAGATAGAGCTTGAGCGACTTCGACTCGATCAGGTTCGGCGAGCTCGCCGGCACGCGGATCTCGGCGATCGCGACCTCGGGCTTGCCGCGCGGATCGCACCACGACAGCTCCCACGCGTTCCAGACGTCGACGCCGTGGAACGGCAGGGCCTCGCCGATGCCGAGCCGCGCGCGCTGCGCGGCGCGCGGGATCGGGAACAGCGCCTCGGGGGCCGGGCGGCGCGGCCAGGCCACCGCGCGGCCGAGGGCGGAGTCTTCGGGCGTACTCATGACCCGCGATTGTCGCGGCTCGGCGGGCGCCGCGCGGTGAATGCGGCCAGCGTCGCGAGCAGGGCGGCGATCACGCTCCAGTGCAGGTACCGGAACTCGGCCGAGCCGGTCGCGATCGCGAGCGGCGCGGCGTAGGCCCAGCTCGACGCCGCGAGCGCGAGCGCAGCGCGGCCGGGCTCGGTGGTGCGTGCGCGCCACGCCGCGATCCCCGCGAGCAGCGCGAGCAGCAGCCACGTCGCGCCGGCGAAGAGCGGGGTGCCGCGCAGCCGCTCGGCCGCGGCGACGATCGCGCGGTCGCGCGGTCGGTCGAATGTCGGCAGCGCGACCGTCGCCTCCGGCGGCAGGATCCGCGCAGGCACATAGACCAGCTCGCGTGGCGTGTCCGGCGGCGGACCCAGCAGCAGGTGGCGGGTGACTCGCATGCGGTGCGCAACGTAGGCGCCCGGATGCTCGCGCAGCATCGCGAGCCACGCATCGCGGACCGCGCGCCGGTCGTCGGCGCTGTAGGGCGCGTGGAAGCCGAGCCGGATCTTGTTCGCCGCGAACAAGGGCGGATTGGCCCAGTCGACGTAACCGGCTTCGAGGTCCGCGACCGAGAGATCCGGCGCACGCACCGACGGCGGGATCAGCACCCGGCCGGTCGCGATCGAGACCGCGCCGAGGTCCCACAGCACGACCGCGCTCCACGCATCGCGCGGCGAGGCGTCGAGCGCGCGGTTGACCGCGCCCGGGACCAGCGCGAGCCCGGCCGCGAACCCCGTTGCGGCCAGCGCGCGCCACGCGGTCCAGCGTCCGGTCGGCGTACGCGGCCACGCGAGCCAGGCCACCAGTGGAAGGACCGCTGGCCACGCGTTGTGGCGAAAGGCGACGGCCGCGGCGAGGAACACCGCGGCGGGGCCGACCCAGGCGCGGTGACCCGAATGCCGATGGGCGAGGATCGCGGCACTTGCCCCGAGCAGCGCCGCCGACAGCGCGACGTCCTTCCACAGGTGGGCGGCGACGAGCAGTACCGGTGGCATCCACCCGATCGCCAGCGTCGCCAGCCCGCCTCTCCAGCCCGGCAACAGGCGCGTCGCGATCAGGGCCAGCGCCAGCCAGGCCGTTGCCGTCAGCGCGAGATACAGGCCGCCAGGACCCGGCCAGCTCCGGTCCGTCTGGCGCCACAGCCACGCCAGCAGCGGCGGGTGGATGTCGTCGTAGCGTCCGGTCAGCGCCTGCTGGTACTGCACCGCCGAGTCGACCGACATCCAGCCCGGATGGAACAGCCACAGCGTCGTGGCGATGCCGAGCGCCGCCGCCGTGAGCCCCGCCGGATCGATGCGGTGTGGCGAGCGACGCATCGCTAGGCCTCAGGCGCGATGCTCGCGCGCGAGGTAGTCCTCGCCCTGCATCTCGACGAGGCGCGAGGTCGTGCGCTCGAACTCGCGCAGCAGCCGGGTGCCTGCGTAGAGCGCCGCGACCGGCGCCGCGGACGAGGCCGCCAGCTTGACGCCGCGGTCGTAGAGCTCGTCGATGAGGTGCACGAAGCGGCGCGCCGGATCGTTCGAGTCGTCGTCGAAGCGCGGCACGCCGGAGACGATCAGCGTGTTGTGGCTCATCGCGAGCTCGATGTAGTCGGCGACCGAGCGCGGGCCCTCGCACAGCGCCGCGAAGTCGAACCACGCGATGCCATCGCCGCGGCGCCGGGCCGCGATCGGACGGTCGTTGACGACGATCGCGCGCTCGGGACGGTCGCTGCCCGGCGCCAGCGATTCGTAGAGCGCCGAAAGCCGCGCGTCGGCCTCGGGACCGGGCGGGACCAGCCACAGCGGCGAGCGCACCAGCGCCTGCAGGCGGTAGTCGGTGGGGCCGAGCAGCTCGACCACTTCGCAATGCCGCTCGATCAGCGCGATCGCCGGCACGAAGCGCGCGCGCTGCAGGCCATCGCGATAGAGGCCCGCTGGCGCGATGTTCGAGGTCATGACCAGCGTGACGCCGGCGTCGATCAGGTGCCGCAGCAGTTCGTGCAGGATCATCGCGTCGCCGATGTCGCCGACGAAGAACTCGTCAAGGACCAGCACCGGTCGCCGGGCCAGGCGGCGCGCGACGATTGCGAGCGGGTCCGCCTCATCCCGCAGGCTCGCGAGATCGTCGTGCACGTGACGCATGAAGCGGTGGAAGTGCACGCGCCGGCTCGCGCCCTTTGGCAGCGCGTCGTGCAGCAGGTCGACGAGGAAGGTCTTGCCGCGGCCGACGCCACCGTGGAGGTAGAGCCCGGCGACCGGCGGCGGCCGGCGCCAGCGCGTCGCGAGCCGCGACAGCCATCCGCCCCGGGCGAGGCGTTCGAGGATCCCGCGCTGGATGCGGTCCAGTGCCGGCAACACGGCGCGCTGCGCGGGGTCGTCCTGCCTGAGTCCGGCCGCGACGCCCTCGACCCAGCGCGCCGACGGCGCCATGGGACGTTCGGCCGGCGCCATGCGCTCAGCCGCCGGCGCGCGGCGGCAGGTGCGCCTTGACCTGGTGCCGGATCGCCCCGCGCAGGTCCATCAGGCGGCGGTGGAAGAAGTGGTCGGCCTCGGGCAGGCGCACCAGGGTCGGCGGGTCGGGCATCGACAGCACCCATTCGACGACCGGCTGCGGCGGCGCCACGTCGTCGGCGTCCCCCTGGATCACCAGCACCGGGCAGGCCGGCGCGACGATCGCCGCGAACGGCCACTTCGCGACCGGCGGCGCGATCAGCGTGACGTGCGCCGGCGACAGGTGGCGCGCCGCGCGCCACGCGACGAAGGCGCCGAACGAGAAGCCGGCCAGCCACAGCTGGTCGACCGGCCGCACGCGGCGCACCCACTCGGCGACCGCGATCAGGTCGTCCATCTCGCCGTTGCCGTCGTCGTAGGTCCCGGCCGAGGCCCCGACGCCCCGGAAGTTGAAGCGCACCGTGCGCAGGCCCGACTCGCGCAGCGAGCGCTCGGCCATCGTGACGACCTTGTTCTGCATCGTGCCGCCGTGCAGCGGGTGCGGGTGGCAGACGATCACGGTGCCGAGGCGCTCGTCCTCGGGCTCGGGCACGGCGGTCGCGGCCTCGATCTCGCCGGCCGGGCCCCACAGCGTGAGCGCCGACGCGGCGGCCGGGAAGGTCTCGGGAGCGAGTCGCGGATGCTTCATCGCCGATGATCATAGCGGCCGGTTCGCCGCGCCCCGAGCCGATCGCCACGACCGTGCGCGCGAGCCGCGATACTGCGTCGATGGACCACCTCGCCCACGTCGTCCTCGCCGGCCGCAACCCGCTCGCGGTGACCGGCGCGCTGCTCGGCGACTTCTGGCGCGGCGCACCTGATCCGACTTGGCCCGCGGCGCTCGCCGCCGGCGTGCGCCTGCACCGGCGGATCGACGCGTGGACCGACCGGCACCCGGCCGTCGCCGAGGCGCGCGCGGGCTTCGACCGCGGATTCCGCCGCTACGCCGGGATCGCGCTCGACGTCTGGTTCGACCATCTGCTCGCGAACGACTTCGAGCGCCGCACCGGCGAGCCGCTGGCGGCCGTCGAGGCGCGGCTCCGGGCCTCGCTGGCGCGCGCGCCGACCGACCTGCCGGTGCCGTTCCGGGTCCACGTCGCGCGCATGCTCGCCGGTCCCGGTCTCGGCGCGATCGCGCGACGCGAGGTCGTCGATGCGACGCTGGCCCGGATCGGCGCGCGGCTGTCGCGGCCGAATCCGCTGCCGCACGCGCTGCCGCTGCTCGAGGCGATGGCGCCGGCGCTCGACCGCGCCTTCGCCCGGCTGTGGCCGGAACTCGTCGCCGAAGCGGGCCGATTCCGGACCGAGGTCGGGCTCGACGGCTGATTTCGATCCCGCGCGTTCGCTTTCGGGATGCCCATCCATCTTGCTCGGAACCGCCCGACGAACGAGGGCGACCCCGAGACCGATCACGATGGACTTCTTCCGACGATGCCTCGCCGCGCTGCTGCTGCTCGGCGCCCTCGACGCCGCCAGGGCCGACGAGCTCGCCTTCGTCACCGCGCAGTCGCCGATCCACGCGCTGCTGATCTACGACGTCGCGACGATGACCGAGCGCCAGCGCATCACCGGCCTCGGCATCGACCCGACCCGGATGGTCGGGAACGCCGACCGCTCGCGGCTGTACCTGGTCAGCCGGGTCAACGCGTCGGGGACGCAGCCGGCCGAGATGCGGGTGCACGTCGTCAACCCCTGGCAACGCCGGGTCCTGAGGACCGCGGTGGTGGGCGAGGCGACCGGCCGCGCCATCGGCATCAGCCCGGACGGCTCGCGGCTCTACGTGTGGAAGCTGGTCAGCGCGACCCAGACCTTCGGCGTCGCCGTGCTCGACGCGGCGACGCTCGCGGAGGTGGGTTTCGTGCCGTTGCCGTGGACGATGTGCGCGACGGTCGCACGCGACCTCGCGGTCGCGCCCGATGGCCGGATCGTCGCGAGCGGCTGCGGCGATGGCCTCCGGGTCATCGACCCGGTGTCGTTGGCGCCGCTGACGCTGCCGCTCGACGCCGACCTGCTCAACGACGTGCTCGGCTTCACGACCGGCGGGATGGAAGTGCTGATGCGGCGCAACGGCACCAATGCCACCGTCTCGAACACGCTGCTCGCCGCGATCGATCTCGCGACCGGGGTGCGCCACAACGTGACCTTCGCCTTGCCGGTGGGTTCACCCACCCCGGTGGGCGTCCCGATCCGGATGGTGCGGGTGCGTCGCCCGGCCGACGACGAGGAGAACCCGACGGTGTTCGTCACCTATTCGCCGCCGACCGGCGCCGGCTCCCCGGCGATCGCCTCGACGAGTTCGAACTCGATGACGCCGCCCGATCGCCGACTGACGCGACTGACCTCGCTCGGTACGCCGTCGGCGACGATCCTCGGTGCGAGCTTCGACGGCCGGGTCGGCGTGCTCGCGAACAACCGCGTCCTTCGGCGGGTCGACCTCGACCCGGGTGGGAGCGAGCCGATCGCACCGTCGGGAGACCCGGTCGAGGTGACGCCGACCGGCACGCCGCTCGGCCTGTCCGACATCGTGCTGGTCCGCCCGCTGCTCGAGGATGGGTTCGAGTAGCCGGGAACGCCGTCAGCGACTGGCCGCTGAGCCGGCGAACAGCGCCGGATCGGGCTTCCATTGCCCGCACCAGTCGATGAACGCGTCGGCCGGCATCGCCTGCGCGATCACGTAGCCCTGCACGATCGGGCAGCCGAGATTCAGCAGCGCGCGCGCCTGCTCCGTGGTCTCGACGCCCTCGGCGACGACCTCGAGTCCGAACACCCGGGCGAGTCCCACGATGCCCTCGATGATCGCGAGGTCGTCGGCGTCGACCAGCATGTCGCGGACGAAGCTGCGGTCGATCTTGAGCTGCCGGACCGGCAGGTGCTTCAGGTACGCGAGCGACGAGTAGCCGGTGCCGAAGTCGTCGAGCGCGAAGCTGACACCGAGCGCGTCGCACTCGCGGATCAGCGCTGCGACGCGCGCGACGTCGGCCAGCACGCCGGTCTCGAGGATCTCGAGCACGACATGCCGTGCCGACAGGCCGGCATGCCGGCCGAGCGTCTCGCGCAGCCGCGCGACGAAGTCCGTGGCCAGCAACTGCTCGGCGACGACGTTGATGCTGACGGTCGGCGAGAGACCGGCCTCGCGCCAGCGGTCGAGCGCATCGAGCGCGCTCGCGATCACCCACCAGCCGAGCCCGACCTCGAGCTCCTCGCCGCGCAGTCCCGGCAGGAACTCGTCCGGAAGCAGCAGGCCGCGTTCCGGATGCCGCCAGCGCAACAGCGCCTCGCAGCCGACCACCCGTCCGGCCGCAAGGTCGACGCGCGGCTGGAAGTGCAGCACGAACTCGCCGCGATCGAGGGCATCGCGCATCCGCTCGAGCCGCGCGCGGCGCGCCTGCTCGGCGCGCGCGAGGTCGGCGTCGAAGTAGTGGATGCGGTTGCGGCCGAGGTGCTTGGCGACGTACATCGCCTGGTCGGCCTGGCGCAGCAGCTGGTCGCCGTCGAGGTCGTCGTCCGGCTCGAGGAAGGCCACGCCGATGCTCGCCGACAGCGATCCGGCCACGTCGCCGACCACGACCGGCGCGGCGAGCACGTCGCGCAGGCGGCCGAGCGGCGCGTGCGCGGCCGACCGGTCCGGCAGGTCGGTGACCAGCGCGACGAACTCGTCGCCGCCGACCCGCGCCAGCGTGTCGACGTCGCCCAGCAGCTGGCTCATGCGCTGCGCGATCGCCTCGAGGAAGCGATCGCCGACGTCGTGCCCGTGGCTGTCGTTGATCGCCTTGAAGCCGTCGAGATCGACGTAGGCCAGCGCCACCAGACGCCGCGTGCGCCGCGCCCGCGCGGCGGCGTCCCGCAGCCGATTCGCGAGCAGCGTCCGGTTCGGCAGGCCGGTGAGCGGGTCGAAGTGCGCCATCCGCTCGAGGTGGGCCTGGTACTCGCTCTCGGCGGTGATGTCGCTCAGCACGCCGACGTGGTGGACCACGCGGCCCGAGTCATCGTGCACCGCGGTGATCCCGAGCAGCGCGACGATCGGCGATCCGTCGGCGCGGCGCAGCGGGAACTCGCCGCTCCAGTCGCCGGCGATCACGGTGCTGGCCCACCAGGCGTCCGCGCGCTCGGCCTCGGCCACGCCGAGGACCAGTTCCGCGAGCGAATGCCCGACCATCGACTCCGGATCGCGGCCGGTGATGCGCCCGAAGGCCGCGTTGGCCCGGATCACCCGGCCCTCGCGATCGGCGATCAGGATGCCGTCCCGGCTGTGCGTGAACACGCTCGCGGCCAGCCGCAGGTCGAGTTCGGCGGCCTTCTTCTCGCTGATGTCGACGTCGAAGCAGAACACCTCGACCTCGCCGGACGTGCGGTGCTGGACGGTGCGGCTGGACAGCACCGTCACCGGCCGCCCGTCGCGATCGCGAAGCTCGAACTCCTCGGCACGGTCGCTCGGACTCTCGAAGATCCAGCGCCGCATCGCCTCCGCGGCCGGCGCGCGCCCGGCCTCGGGAACCACGAGATCGATCAGCGAGCGCCCGATCGCCTCGTCGGCCGTGTAGCCGTAGAGCGCCTCGCTGCCGCGATTCCAGAACCGGATCGTGAAGTCGGCATCGAAGCCCTGGACCGCGACGCTCGGGACGTCCTGGAACAGGCGCCGGAAGCGCTCCTCGCTCCGGCGCAGGGCCTCCTCGGCCTCGCGCCGCTGGGTCACGTCCTGGTAGGTACCCGACATCGCGAGCGGCCGGCCGCCGGCGTCGCGCGCCGAGATGCGGCCGCGGTTGACGACCCAGACCCAGTGCCCGTCGCGATGGCGCATCCGCGTCTCGCAGACGAACTGCGGCCGTTCGCCCGCGACGTGCCGCCGGAACAGGTCGAACGCGACGGCCTCGTCGTCGGGGTGGACCAGCGCGCGCCAGGTCTCGATCGTGATCGGGTCGAGCTCGTCGTGCCGATAGCCCAGCATGCGCGCGGCCTGGGCGTTGATGCGCACCTGGCCGCTGGCGATGTCCCACTCCCAGGTGCCGGCGCTGGTGCCCTCGATGATGTCGGCCAGCCGCTGGCGCTCCTGCTCGAGCAGCCGATGCGCGGCGATGCGCCCGCGCACGTCGGCCAGCATCTCGGCGAAGACCCGCAGCAGGGCCACGTCCTCGTCCGAGAAGTCGCGTGGCTCGCGGACCGCGTCGAAACCGACGAATCCGGCCGGCTCGGGATGGCCCGGCATCGGCACCACGACGAGGCTGCGGACGTGCTGGCGCCGCAGGTGCTCGCGCAGCTCCGGCGTCGGGTACTGATCGACGTCGGCGATCACGACCGCCTCGCCGCGCCGGTGGCTCTCGCGCCAGGCCTGCATCAGCTCGAACGGCAGCGTGCGCCGGTGTTCGAGCGACGACGCGACGCCCTCGGCGCACCACTCGTGCGTGGTCACGACGATCGCGCGCTCGAAGTCGCACCCGAACGCATACGCGCGGTCGGCACCGACGAAGGCGCCGAGCTCGGCGAGCGCGCGGTCCGTCGCGGCGTCGATCTGCGGGGCCGGCAGATTGATGAAATCGGTCGCCAGGCGCATCAGGATCCGGGCCAGCGCCGATTCGCGCGCCAGCCGCCGTTCGGCCTCGACGCGCCGCGTGATGTCGGTCGCGAGGCCCAGCACCGCCGACCGGCCGGTCTCCGGATCGCGGAACGGCACCTTGGTGGTCTGGAACCAGCCGGCGGTGCCGTCCGGATGCACCAGCCACTCGCGGTCGACGGTCCACGGGCGGCCCGACTCGATCACGGCGCGGTCGCTGGCGCGGTAGTGCGCCAGGGCCTCGGGTGGGGCGCCGTAGTCGGCGTCGGTGCGTCCGACGATCCGCTCGGGCGCATCGCCGAAGGACTGCGCGACCGTCCGGTTCACGAACAGGAAGCGCCCATCGGCATCCTTCGCGAACAGGAACCCCGGGACGAGGTCGATGATGTCCCGGATCACCGACAGGCCGGTTCCGCGCGAGGCCGGTCGGGACTCGTCCGCGATCCGCAGGAACAGCAGCAGCGCCTCGGGATCCCCGGGATCGCGGACGCTCGCGACCAGCACCTCGGGACCGGTGCCGTCGCGGCGCGTGAGACGGCCGCGCCACGTCGATCCATCGCGGCCGCCGCGCCATCCCGGCAGGAGTTGCGCGACCGCGTGATCCGGAAGCCCGGCCGGATCGAGCCCCGCCAGCGCGCACAGACGCGCGTCCCCCGAACGGATCCGGCCGGTCGCATCGACAGAGAGCTCGGCATCGGCGAGCGCGCGCAGCGCGGCGAGGCCGGATTCCGGCACGGCGTCCACGTTCGCGCTCGAATCGCCGCTCGCCATCCCGTGCTCCCCGGACGGCGGCCCGCATGGCCGTCGGCGCGCCCCCGGCGCACGCCGACATTCTGCACCTGAATGGCCCGCGGTGGGCGATCGCAGTCCGGATCAGCCGCGCGGCGTGTCCGCGAACGCGACCCAGCAGATCGCGGTCAGCACCAGCACGCCGACCAGATTGATCGCGAGGCCCTCGCGCAGCATCCGCGCCGAGGGCACCAGGCCGGTGCCGTAGGCGACGAGGTTCGGCGCGGTCGCGATCGGCAGCATGAAGGCCGCGCTCGAGGCCAGCACCGCGGGCAGCATCAGCAGCGCCGGCTCGACCCCGATCGCGGTCGCGGTCGCGGCCAGGATCGGCAGCATCAGCACCGCGACCGCGGTGTTGCTGACGATCTCGGTCAGCAGGCTGGTGCCGAGGCAGATCAGCAGCATCAGCAGCGGCAGCGGGATCTCGCGGATGCCGGCGAGGTTTTCCGCGATCAGCGCCGACAGCCCGGACTGCTGGAACGCGCTGGCGAGCGCGATGCCGCCGCCGAACAGGACCAGCGCGCCCCACGGGATGCGCTCGGCGCGCTCCCAGTCGAGCAGGCGGCGGCCCTCGCCGCCGGGCAGCACCGCGAGCAGCACCACCGCGAGCAGCGCGATGCTGGCGTCGTTGGCGCCCGGAAGGCCGAGCCACGTCGACCAGCCGCCGAAGGGTTCGGTGCGCGTGACCCAGGCCAGCGCGGTCAGGCCGAACACCGCGAGCACGCGGCGCTCCGGCGAGGACCACGGGCCGACCGCCGGCAGCGGCGAGGGCGGGCTGCCGGCGAGCGTGCGCGACAGCCACCACGCCGCGACCGGCACCAGCACCAGCACCGCCGGCACGCCGACCTTCATCCAGTCGACGAAGCCGAGCCGGGTGCCGGTGGCCTCGGCGTAGACCTGCATGAAGAACACGTTCGGCGGCGTGCCGATCGGCGTGCCCATGCCGCCGATGCTGGCGCCGTAGGCGATCGCGAGGACCAGCGGCACGCCGAGCCGCCGGTCCGGGTAGCCGGCCAGCACCGCGAGCGCGACCGGCAGCATCATCAGCGTGGTCGCGGTGTTCGAGATCCACATGCTGAGCGCGGCGGTCGCGATCGCGAAGCCGAACACGAGGCGCCGCCCCGATCCGCCTCCGACCGCGCGCACCATGCCGAGCGCGAGCCGCCGATGGGCGCCGGTGCCCTTGAGCGCGGCCGCCAGCATGAAGCCGCCGGCCAGCAGCAGGATCAGTTCGTTGCCGTAGGCCTGCGCGACCTGGACCGGCGTCAGGATGCCCGCAAGCGGCAGCAGCGCCAGCGGCAGCAGCGCGGTGACCGCGCCGTGGACCGGTTCCAGCACCCACCACGCGGCGCACCAGGCGGTCAGTCCGATCGTCATCGCGATCGACGTGGCGAGCCCCCCGCCGGCCGCGAGCGCGAAGGCCACGATGCCGAGCACGGGACCGGCGGCGAGGCGCCAGGCCGAACGGGACGCGTGGGGTTCGCGCATCGACATGCCGTGTCCGTGGAGACTGGAACGCTCGCAGGAATCCCGGCCACGCGCAAATGCGCGGACCGATCGGTCCGGCTAGCCTCGATGCCCCCACGGCCATGGACCGATGCGCGAGTCGATGCCCGACAGGTCGACGCTGATCGTGACCGGCGCCAGCGCCGCGGTCGGCCGCGCGCTGCTCGAGGCGATCGCGGCACGCGGCGGGTCGGCGCTGGCGCTGTCGCGCCGCGCGCCGCCGCCGTGGTCGCCGTCGTGCCCGGGGATCGATTGGCGGCACGGATCGCTGGATGTGGCCGGACCG